>CAXYYW010000001.1:0-27101 GCA_964293235.1 uncultured bacterium
GCCTGTACCCTCAGCAGCTACGTGAGAAACAGAAGGTTCGTCGTTTGTACGGCCTCCTCGAGAAACAATTCTCACTGCTCATGAAAGAAGCAACCCGAACCGAAGGTAAATCAGGTGAAGTCCTCTTACAGCTCCTTGAGCGTCGCATAGACAATGCCATTTACCGCTCAGGATTTGCGCTGTCACGTCGCGCTGCTCGTCAGCTCGTCAGCCACGGCCACTTCATGCTGAATGACCGACGCGTTGATATTCCATCAATCCGCCTCAAAGCCGGTGATGTTATCACCGTTCGCCCAAAGAGCGTTAACAGTGGTTACTTCAAAGGACTTGATGAAATCATCAAGGACGCAAACCAACCAAGCTTCGGCTGGTTAAAGAGTGACCCAAAGAAAATGACCATCACAGTTACTGGTTTGCCAGCTCGAAGCGAAGCAGAAGCTGACATCAATGAACAATTAATCGTTGAGTACTACTCACGCTAAATAAGGGAAGGGCAAGTACAATGTCACAAGCAATTCACAATCCAACTCTGGCCAGCGTCGACGAACACAGCGCCACGAGCGCATCATTCGTCATCGAGCCACTTCACACCGGCTACGGCATGACACTCGGCAATAGCTTACGACGAGTTCTTCTCTCGAGCGTTCAGGGTGCTGCTATCACGTCATTCCGCGTCGAAGGCGTCACTCACGAGTTCACGACCGTTCCTGGTATCGTCGAAGATGTCGTTGATATCATGCTGAACATCAAGGCTATCCGCCTCCGCTCAGCCAGCGACGAACCAGTTGAAGTCAGTCTCGAGAAAAAAGGCGCCGGTACCGTTACTGCAGGCGATATTAAACTCACCGCCGATGTCGAAGTTGTCAATCCAGACGCAGTCATCTGCACCATAGACGACCCGAAAGCTTCTATAAAGATACATTTCGTCGTCGAGTCAGGCCGCGGCTATCGCACACTTGAAGAGTCAAGCAACAAGCGCATCCATAGCGATATGATTGCACTCGATGCCTTCTTCAGCCCGGTGCAGCGCGTCCGCTACAAGGTTGAGAAGACTCGTGTCGGCCAAAACACCGACCTCGACAAACTCATTATTACAGTCGACACTGACGGCTCGATTGCACCAAAAGACGCATTTGAAGAAGCCGCCGCTATACTCGTCAACCAATACACCGCGCTTGCAGGTTCAACAACCGTTGAGGCTGCTCCAAGCCTTATTGGTGACGATGACGATGCAAGCAATAAACTCATGATGCCTATCGAAGAAATGGGGCTCAGCGCTCGCACAACGAACGCGCTCATCAACAACGATATCCGCACTATAAACGACCTCGTAACCCTGAGCGAAACAGATCTTCGTGAACTCAAGGGCTTTGGCAGCAAAGCACTCGACGAAGTAAAGGACGCTCTCGCGGGGATGGAGTTCTAGCCTATGCATCGACACGGATATAAAGGTCGTAAATTCGGCCGTGAGACCGACCAGCGTCGCGCCCTTCTCAAAGGGCTTGCGACCAGCCTGTTCGTCTACGGTTCTATAGAAACGACTATTCAGAAAGCAAAGGAAGTTGTTCCGTACGCGGAAAAGCTTATCACCAAAGCGAAGCGCGGTGATCTGCACAACCGCCGTCAGGTTATAGCTGGCCTTTCAACGCCCGACGCCGCTCAAAAGCTTGTCGATGAGATTGCGCCAAAGCTTTCAGGACGCACGAGTGGGCACCTTCGCATAGAACGAACTCGCTTGCGAGTCGGTGACAACGCCCAAATGGCGCGCATTAGCTTCGTTGACGACCTACAGGGCGCCGCGAAGACTGAAAAGGCCGAGAAGCACGAGACGCCAAAGGCTGAAGTTAAGACTGCACACGATCCTAAGAAAGCAAGCACGACTGCAAAGGCAGCAGCTCCAAAGACCGTTAAGGCCGAGGACAAGCATTTGTCACACAAGCCAGCCGTGACTGTCAGAAAGAGCGCGGAGCGCTAATATGAAGACGTTTTCACTAAAACAGGCTGATATTTCCCGCAAATGGGTAGTCGTTGATGCCTCTGAGGCGCCTCTTGGCCGCCTTGCGACATTTATTGCGACTCGTTTGACCGGTAAATACAAGCCGACCTTCACGCCACACGTTGACGATGGTGACTATGTTGTCGTCGTAAACGCAGACAAGCTTATTGTGACTGGCAATAAAGAGACCGCAAAGGTTTACTACCGTCACAGTAGCTACCCAGGTGGCCTCAAGGAGCGCACACTCAAAGAAGCGCGTGAGCTCAATTCTGCTCAGATTATCGAAAAAGCAGTCAAGGGCATGGTTCCTAAGAACAAGCTTGCTGCTGAGCGCATGGCACGTCTCCGCGTCTTTGGTGGCGCTGAACACACCCATGAAGCACAGAAACCAGTCAAACTGGAGGTCAAATAATATGGCAAAGTCAAATGATTACTTCTACGGCCTTGGTCGTCGCAAGAGCGCGACAGCCCGTGCCCGCCTCATAGGTGGCAAGGGTGCTATCGTTATCAACGGCAAGCCTGCTGAGGAATACCTCGACGGTAACACAACACTTCTCGCCGAACTCACCGACCCACTCGCCCTCATAGGCAAGCAGAAAGAGTTCGACGTCAGTCTCGTTATCAGCGGTGGCGGTACCAGCGGCCAAGTCGACGCAGCCAAGAGTGCTATAGCAAAAGCTATCGCCGAGATGGACGAAACGCAGCGTGGTACGCTAAAGAAAGCCGGACTCATGAAGCGTGATCCTCGTGAAAAGGAACGCAAGAAGTACGGTCTTCGCTCGGCTCGCAAGCGCGAACAGTTCTCAAAGCGTTAGAAGTCGCAATACAACACAACAACGGCCTCGAACAGAGGTCGTTGTTGTTAGTTGAGCGCTATCCAGCCCATGGCCCGCCTCACAAGTTCTGGTGACGGGTCTTTTTCCGGTTTCGGGTATAAAAAACGCCGCTCATACTGAGCGGCTTGGGTGAGAACTGCTTCAATCATTTCGGGCGGCGGCATGTGTATATCGACTGCCGACCTATCTATATTCGATACTGGGGGAGCGTTCGTGTCATATTCCATAGCACCTCCATACTTTCATTGTAGCATAAACGCCATGTGTTGTCAACATTCCATGAAACAAAATAATCTAGTTTTCAAGTGCTGCCTCTGTTATACTAAATCAAAATGTTTGAGAAGTTAGAGGTAAATGCCCTGAAGCCCATCGCGTCTTATCTTAGACCTGATTTGGTTATCGACAAGGCCCATAATCTAACTGTCGACGCGCTTGATACGCTTCACGAGACAAAGCCTGTGGGACTTATCATATTTGATGTTGACAGCACACTTGAAGATTATTGGCGCAAAAAGGAACCTAATGATCCGGATCAAAAGCTACTGGCAGAAACGATTGAATTATTAGAGAGACTACGCTCCGCAGGCTTTACACTAGCCATTGCATCAAACTGTGACGACGTGCGCGGAGAAGAATTGAAGCGGATATTTAAGGGCCTGGTTGACGTTATTGCCACCCCAAAAGACGCACGTGAACACGGGGCACGCTGGGGGAAGAAGCCCACAACCGGTATGTATGAGTATATCCAGATAGCCCTGAGTGAGAGGAAGAACATGAACCTAAGGTTTAGTCCTTCGCAGACGCTTATGGTAGGAGACCAGCTACTAAAGGATGTCTTGTTTGGTAGGCGTGCACATGTTAAGACTATCCTCACTGACAAATTCGGTGAACATGACCATCCTAGCGTAGAGAAATACCAACGTGAGCATGAGAGAAGGCTACTCCTGGCCATGGGGCTCTCCGCCGTTGATGGACAAGTGGTATTCCCAAGCAAACTCACTCCAACGAAAGAATGGGTCAAAGCACAATCTGGACTTATTCTCCCGGCCGAGTTAGCGGAAACAGATGAATATTGAGGCATCTCGCGAAGTCAGGGTACAATAGAACACATGAGAATTTTTTACACTGATGGTTCGGCGAGCCCGAATCCTGGCCCTGGAGGCTACGCTGTTATAGAAAACGGCAAACCTATCGCTCTCGGCAGCGAGAACGGCGAAACAACGAACATCCGCATGGAAGGCATGGCGCTTATACAGGCACTCAAACTAGCTGGTGACGAAGAGGTCACTATACATACCGACAGCGAGTTTTGGATAAATGTTATCACCAAATGGGCGCCCGGTTGGGAAGCAAAAGGCTGGAAAAAGTCCGGCGGCCCCATAAAAAACCTCGACATCGTCCAGGAAGTCTACGCGCTCTTTCATCACAGCCGCGCCGTTCTCACCTGGGTACGCGGCCATGAGGGCGACGAAGGCAATGAAGCAGCTGACGAGTGGGCTAACAAAGCCCGCGAAGGCGCGAGGCTATAGGTTATTCTACGTAGGCTGCCCGACGAAGCTTCTGTCAGATAAATAGTACTAGCATTGTCTTGCAGTCTTGCAGGGTTCAACCCTGCAAAGAGGAATTGAGGCAGGATTTCGTCATTGCGAAGGCTATTGAGATTCAATATACTAAGAAAAATGCCAAAAAAATCACCAAAAAACAGAGATCACAGACTATATACGTTTTTCTATCTATTGCTTTGTATTTTAGCGTGGTGGGTCATTTGGATTAGCACCCAAGCTTTGTTTATAGTCGATGTCCCATTTTTGAGCGACTTCCTGCTTCGATCAGAAAATACTACGACAAATTTCGCAATTTTGACGGCATGGATATGCACTACTGGTCTAATCGCCACTCTTCTCTGGTCGCGCTGCTCAAACGGTGACTTCTCATTTCTTAAAACGCCGCGTTGGCGATGGGTCGTGATTGGATACGTACCGATTTTTATCGCCGCAATTATCATCACAGTTGCGCGTGAGCCGTTCGGCATTCCAGGTTGGCTGTGGGCACCTAGCCTGCTCGTTACAACCTTTTATCAAGATATCTTAACTTTCGGATTCTTACAAACGTCGCTAGAAAAGCGATTGCGTCCGTTAACTGCCGCACTACTGACAGCGTTCGTGTTCTTTGCTGGGCATTTCTGGCTTGTAGGCAACGCGCCGTCATTCCTTGACCCGCAGGTCTATCTGTTCGCCATTGGTTTTCCAGTTATGGCATTCTTACGCTATAAAACGAAAACCATCTATGTAACAAATATGCTCCACAGCGCTTTTCATATATTCTCAGGGCTTATGTAATTTCCCAACCTAAAAGGATGAACCTTTTAGATGAGTTACTCTACATAGCCCGCTTGACGTAATTTCCAGTAGATAAATATCCCTATAAAACCGCCGACAACAGAGCCGAATATACTCGAAAAGTCCATCATGCTCGCCCCAAACAGCGTCGGCACCCATGCGCCAATAGTTCCAGCAACACCGATGATGATATACATAAGTGCTTTTGACATAGGTCTAGTATACACCCATAAAACGCCTATGCTTTGAATCATTCTGCGTCTGGAATATAATCAGGGAATTATGGCAAATCCAGAACAATCACAGGTGGGACGAATCAAGGAGACGCTTCGAATAGTTGATCCACTCAGAAGAACCACAGTTTTCGGTACGGCGGGAATAGCGTTACATCTTGCTCCGTATGAATGGCCAGCGAAGTAAGTTTCTGATGCCGCCCTAATGACTGATACCTCTCAGTTTTATTTTATGCGCGCAAGGTTAGAGAGGGACCCGTACATTTCGAGAGTCGCTCTTAATCAAGAACGTAATGAATATAAAATTCCGATTGGTGAAGCGAAGCTGGATATAGTGCCCAAGGAACAGTTTGGACTACTCCCAGTGAATGTCGTTTCAGGCATTCAAGACAATCAATACCCTATGAGTTGGCACGAAGCTTATGGACAGAGGGTTGAAGCTGGGGGCGAGTTTACCCTACCACTGGAAACGTTGTTGATGTGGAAAATTATGGCTGGGCGTGACAAAGATATCGCCGCCGTTGAACTTCTGACTAACTTCGCTTCACTCAATGGACTTATAAAGTTATCGGCGGCAAGAGGCTTGCGAGAGGCAATTGAGTCTCAGCGCGCATTCCAGACCCCGGCTGAAGTCAAATAAGATATATAACCATTTATGAGATATAATAGTCTTTGATGAAAGACGTTATCTTGACTGGCATTCGTGCCAACAATGACCTGCATATCGGCAACTATTTTGGGGCAATGCTGCCTATCATAGACATGGCGAAGAGTAAGGCTGACGAGTATCAGGTCAATATGTTTATACCTGACTTGCACAGCTTCACGACACCTGTTGAGTATGGCAAACCGCTTCACGATGCCATACTGAACAACGCGCGCGTTTTTGCCGCTGCTGGCCTGCCGTTCGATAACGATAACATAAACCTCTACCGTCAGAGTTACATACCCGCTCATAGTGAAATGACATGGATTCTTGATTGCTTCACTGGTTTCGGTGAGATGAGCAGAATGACGCAGTTTAAAGATAAATCAAAAACTTTCACGGAACATATGGGAGCAGAGGAGTACAACCCCTCGCGCGAGGTAGATATAACAGGCCTACAAAGGCAATTCGTTTCAGTCGGTCTCTTTAACTATCCTATCCTTATGGCCGCAGATATCTTACTCTACGGGGCGAAATACGTGCCGGTAGGGGAAGACCAGACGCAGCACCTTGAGTTTACACGCGATATCGCAGAGCGCATGAACAGCAAGTTTGGTGAGCTTTTCGTCGTACCTGAGCCGGTCAAGAAGCAGCACGAATTTTTCGGCAAAGATCAGGGCCTCCGTATAAAAGACTTGCTCGACCCGAGCAAAAAGATGAGCAAGAGCGACGACACTGGCGCGGGTGTTATATTCCTGAGCGACAGCCCTGAAGATGCAAAGAAAAAGATTATGCGCGCGACAACTGACAGTGAGGCGCATGTCCGTTATGACAAGGAAAAGCAGCCGGGTATAGCAAACCTCATAGACATACTCGCACTCCTACGCGGCGCAAAACCGGGTGATGTGGCGGCTCAGTACGAAGGTATGGAGAGATACGGTGAGTTCAAAGGCATTGTCGCGGACGAAATGGCGAAATTCCTCGAAGAGTTCCAAAAGAACCTCGCTGCAGTTGACGATACCGCTGTTCTCGCAAAGCTTGAGAAATCAGAAACGGCTATGAACGCTCAAGCAAACGAAACACTGCTCCGCGTCCAAAAAGCCGTTGGCCTCCGCGCATGAGACTTGATGCATATATGGCAGAGTATTGGCCAGAATACTCCCGTTCAACATGGCAAAAATACATAGAAATGGGCGTCGTTGAGGTAAACGGTGAGATCGTTACATCTGTTCGTTACAAACTTGGCGAAGATGACGAAGTAACCATCCAAATGCTACCAGTAGCGTCATTTGACGAAGAAACGCTACCTGTAGTGTACGAAGACGAGCACGTCGTGGTCATAAATAAGCCCGCTGGAGTGCTTACGCACGCAAAAGGCGCGCTGACAGAAGAGTTCAGCGTCGCCGAGTTTGTGCGGCCGAAGATGACCGAGCCTGACGAGACAAATCGTCCAGGCATAGTCCACCGGCTCGACAGAGCGACAAGTGGTATCATCATAGCCGCAAAAGATAACAAGACAAAACGGCTACTGCAGAAGCAATTCCAGGACAGGAAGGCTCACAAGACCTACATAGCCGTCGTGAAGGGAACTCCGAAGCATCCTGAAGCGAAGATTGACCTGCCTATAGGCCGAAACCCGAAAGCGCCAAGCAGCTTCCGCGTCGATGCCAAGGGCAAGCCCGCTGTGACGACCTACAAAACACTTGCAAGTAACGGCACGTACAGCGTTATTGAACTAAAGCCTGAGACCGGCCGAACGCATCAGCTCAGAGTGCATCTCGCATACATAGGTTGCCCAATAGTCGGCGATACGCTCTATAACGGCAGCAAAAGCCCCATAGGTCGCATGTGCTTGCATGCAAAAGAACTTGAGATAACCATACCTGTCAGCCAGCGCAAGACGTTTGAAGCACCACTCCCTGATGACTTAGCGAAGTTTGTCGAGGAAATTAGGCATGAAGCTTAGCAAACTTGCTCTGGCACCCGAAACCAAGACGTTGCTTGACGCGTATGTACGCAGCCCCAAACAGGGTATGCTGCTAACTGGGCCGAGCGGATGCGGCCTATTTACCGTATCTCATGCACTTGCGCAGGAAGTCGTCTCACACCCAACGAACATCTTGACCGTTCAGCCAGATGAAAAGGGAACTATACCCATAGAACGCGTGCGGGCACTCTATGTCGAAACGCGTTCAACACGCACCGAACGCTACGTCGTGCTCATAGATGACATGGACAGCATGAGCCAGGACGCGCAAAACGCGTTTCTTAAGCTCCTTGAGGAGCCCGTCAACCACGTTCACTTCATACTGACAACCCATGAACCGGAGCGCTTGCTTGCCACCATCCAGTCCCGTGTTCAAACTATGGAGGTCGGGCGAATATCGTCGACCGATAGCCAGTCGCTCCTGCGCGCGCACCACGTCACCGACGCGGCAAAGCTGCAACAGATGCTCTTTATAGCCTCAGGGCTGCCAGCAAAGCTTGTACGACTTGCAGATGACCCAGACTATTTCGAATCGCAGGCGAAATATGTGCGACTTGCGCGAGATTTTCTGACGGCAAATAGTCACGAGCGCCTCAAGCTCATTAGCCAAATAAGTGGTCGAGACGAGGCGAAAACGTTCGTGGAAACGGTGGCGTCAGTACTACAATTTACCTCAAATCGCGATGCGAAAACGGCGGGCAATGCCCCAGCCGATACTCTTGAAACCGTCGCTACTCGACTCGCCGGAAACGGCCACGTGCGCACACAGCTCATGTATCTTGCGTTAAATGTAGTATAATAGACTGCAATGTTAGGTCTCTTAGTTATTGCAGCATTCGGTGTTTGGGCGCTTTTGTACCAAAGGCCGCTCGATGAAGTCGGCAACGAGTTGCCGTCGAAAATGTCCGAACGTATGGATAGGCTCTGGGGTATTGCTTCGGAAAGCATCAAAGACCGCAAGTATCTTCGGGCAGAAAAAGCACTTCTGACCATATTGCGCGTCGATGAACGCAACGCAACAGCCTACAACCGCCTCGGCATCCTCTATGCGAAGCAACGGGCGTATCAAGACGCTATAGAATGTTTTGAAATTGCCCAGAGCCTTGAGCCAAGCGCATCAAGTCTGCATAATGTCGGACTTATCTACTACGAAACAGGGGTGTACGACAAAGCAGCACTCGCGTTTGAGCAGGCTCTTGAAATGGAAAGTGGGCTGGCGGCGCGTCACATAGCCTACGCAAAGGTTCAGGAAAAGCTTGGCGACAACAAAAAAATGATTGCGAGTCTTGAGCGCGCAGTCGAACTAGAGCCAAATCCGCAGAGCCTTGGAATCCTGGCAGACGCGTACGAAAGATCAGGGCAAGATGAGCTTGCTGGTCAACTGAGGACGAAGGCCCAAAAGATGATTATCCCCGCCGGCGCCCCAAAACGCATCGTCCAGCCGCCACGCAGAATCGTCATGTAAGCAATAACCGTGAAAAGAAAAGAGCCCTTAAAGGGCTATTTTCTTTGGTGCTGGGAGTAGGATTCGAACCTACGAAGGCGAAAGCCATTAGATTTACAGTCTAACGTGTTTGACCGCTTCACTATCCCAGCTTGTCGGAGCATCGTCTATTTTACCTCATATCTGGCGAACTTTCCAGCCTCGATATTAATCGAATTTCGATTCTCAAGCAGCGTCCATGGTATAAGAAACTTTCTGTTATTGCCCGTATATATGAATAACAAATCAAAATCGCCATCAGAATACTTTTTTGCAGTGTAATACGACCGATTGCCACCCATCGTCCTCAAAGCTGCCTTGTATCTCTTTTCCTTAGTATAGAAGCCAGCGTACTTGACTTGAACTCTATGTAACATGCCATCTAGTTCAACGACTAGATCATACGGTTTTTTATCTCCTATTGGCAAACACACCTCGTATCCATTAGACATAAAATACGCGATTGCATTTGCTGCGGCGATATCGCCTTTTTCTTTAGGTTTCATACAACTATAATAGCAGAGTATATTGCTGTTATCGAAGCAAAAAATAAAATGGAGCCGCTTCTCGGGATCGAACCGAGGACCTACGGTTTACAAAACCGTCGCTCTGACCATCTGAGCTAAAGCGGCAGACTCAAGTGCTGTAGTATTGTATCAAAATCGCCTCTGATATGCCAGTGGCATATAGTTCTTGACAGCACTTTCATTATTTCATGTTATGATTACTTCATGAAAGGTAAGAAGCTCTTTGTTGGAACAGGTATATTCCTGCTTGTCATTGCGGCCATACTGTTAATCTTTGGGTTTATAGCCATATCTTCGCTACTCGGATTCGTCATATTTCTGTGTGGCATATTCGTATTCCTTATCGGTATAGAGCTCGTTATCCATCCAAATCTCGAGGATTTTCTACAAGTTATATTTGGCATCATCAACTTCTTTTCGTTCGGGCCCTGGGTAGACCCGCCATCTCCAGCGAAGAAAAAAGACGATAAAGATTAGTCTTGCGACAATATGAGTGCTTTGTGCGCCGCGAGGGGGACGGTGATAGTCTGTGCGCCGTCTGTCTCGGCAACGAGTACGAACGACTCACTGGAATCAGACTTGTAGCCACTCCACGATGAGTTGAAACGCACTGTCCACGAGCCCGCAACTGGCACCCAGAGTTTATACTCGTCAAAGTTACCATCTCCAAAATTAAGAACAACATAGGTGTCATCTCTCGGGCCGCCCTTGTCCCAGCGGTGATATGCAAATACTTTGTCTTTTTCGTTAATGTGGAAGAGGTTGACGCCACGGCCCATGAGACCGGCGGTATTGTTATAGAGGTTAAGCCGAAGGTCTATAAGATGCTGGTGGGCAAGCACGATCCCATTGAACTGTTCGGTTTTTGGCCATTCGAGTTCTTTCCAGTCACTAAAATCACCGTCCTGCATAAATTCCTCACCCTGTACGAGCATGGGAATACCTGGAGCTGTCAAGGTGGCCGCGCTGGTGACGAGTGTGTGCTGACGCGCCTCCGCGCTTTCACCGTTGCCTGGTGTCACTGCCTCGTTCAGACGCACCTGGCCGTTGGCTGCAGTGTCATGAGAATCGGTGAAGATAACTTTCTGAAACGCGTCACCGTTATAATTCGCGAGGAGCTCATGGCTAAAATCAACAGGGAAAGGCACAGAAAGCCCCGAGAGTGCCCGCATACTGTGCGGAAAGTTCAGACCCCACTGCGCATCAAAACCACAGCCACCTTCGCGCACAGGCTTCGTGAGATACGAATTCACCGAGCAATCCTCTGCAATCATCACAGCACCTGGGTTAATACGGTGCGCAAGCCGGGTCATGGCCCCGAGGAGCTGCCATGCATCACCTATATCGTGAGCCGGGTCATCGTTTTGGCCCATACTGTTTCGCATATATATAGTCGAATCAAGCCTCAGGCCGTCAAGCCGATATTCACCAAGCCACATAGTGACATTATCGAGAAAGAACTGCCGCACTTCCGGCCGTCCATAATCTGGGCGGGCACCCCACGGCGTGTCACCGCGCTCGTCATTATAAAAGTAGATTCCACCCCGACCATTTTCGCTCCAGCCGTCGAATTGCCAGAGGTCGGTCGCACTAAAATGGTTATAGACGACGTCGGCGATAACGCCTATACCTCGGGCATGCGCTGCTTTAACAAATTCCATAAGTCCGAGACGGCCGCCATATGACGGCTCAACTGAGAAAATGTGGCTCGTGCTATAGCCCCAGCCATGATCGGCGGCCATAGTCGTGACGGGCATAAGTTCTATCATGTTAATACCAAGGTTAGACAGGTAATCGAGCTTTTTTATAGCGTCTGAAAAGGTTCCCGGCGTTGACGCATCAGGACGATTGAATGTTCCAACATGTAGCTCATAGTACACTTGCTGTTCTTTTGGAACAGGCATGAACAGGTCATCACCCCAGTCGAAGTCATGCGCCGCCACAACCGACATGCCACCCTCGGCCGCCGTCAACACTCGTGCACGTGGATCGTTACGCCTGAGTATGCCGTTTTCGGTCTCTATAATGTACTGGTAGCCAAATCCTGCCGTAGCGCCTTCTACAAAAATACTCCAGTACCCATCATTTTCACTTTCAAGTGACGTTCCTTGGTTATCGTATGTCTCCGTTACAAGCCTGACGCCTTTCGCAAAAGGAGCCCATACGCGGAATAACGCTCCGTTGTGGCGAAGCGTGACCCCCAGGTCTTTTTTTACCTGATATTTCACGTCTACCAGTATGGAAGCATAAGCGCTATTTGTCTAGAGGTCTGACTATTCGTGCTTGATAGTAATCTTTTTCAACCATTTCGGGCCCCACCAACTCGCTTTGCCAAAGAGCTGCATAACGGCTGGGACGAAGAATATGCGGACAAAGAATGCATCGACAAGCACTGCAACGGCCATACCGACACCGATTTGTTGTATGAGCGAGATATGCGATGTCGCGAACGCTGAAACGACGACAAACATGAGTAGGGCGGCGGCCGTTATGATAGGCCCGGTCTTTGCAACACCACCAACAATAGCTTCATGCGGATCTCCAGTTTGGTCGTACAGCTCATGCATACGGCTATAGAGAAAGACAGAGTAGTCCATAGAGAGGCCAAATGCCATGACGAAAACAAGTATAGGGATAGAGAGGTCGAATCCCGTGGCTGTTGTCATACCAAGCAAATCAGCACCCCAGCCAAACTGGAATATCATAATGAGAACGCCCAGAGATATGAAGAGCGCAACACTGTTGATGAGAATCGCTTGGAGCGGAAGAAGCACCGAACCAAGCGACAAGCTTAGCACGACAACCATAGCAACCGCGATGATGCCTATAGCATAGGGCGCACGCCGTTTGTATGTATCGAGCGTGTCCTGAGAACGAGCGGCCATACCAGTCACGGCAACGTGTACGCCATCACCGTAATTGGCCGACTGAAGCTCACTTATTACCCCTCGTATGCGGCTATCGCTCGACTCATAGGACGGTACAATTTCAACCCGCGCATACGTACCACTCACGTATTTCGCTGCGCTTTTCTCTAACAGAGCTGCCTGCTGGGGTGCTTGTAGTTTCAAGCCTGCAATCATGTACGGCATTTTCGTGCAGTCAGGCATGTTCTCCGACGGGCTATAGGCTCCTTGCACGCTATCGACACCATCGAGCTCTGATATAGTCTTCGACAAACTGCACGGCTCAGTGATTGAGGGCTCCTTGTCGAACGTTGCGAGCACGGTCAGCGTCGGCGTTTTTATGTCAAATTGTTCACTCATGACCTTGCCAACATGGTAGGCGCTTTGGTTGCTTGGCAATGTGCGCCAATCAAACGTCGATGTCTGGAAGTGTCCAACTGGCCAAAAGAGCCCGGCTATAATGGCAATACCTGCTGTGAGCGCGACAAACGGGTGCTTTGTGACAGCAACCGCAAGTTTGTTCCAGCCCTTCGCAACACTTTTGCGAGGCTTCATAGCCCATTTGTCTATAGATTTACCTATAAGCTGAAGGGCGGGCGGCAGGAGGAGACTCGAGATAATCACCGCCACAAAAACGGCTGCTGCTCCGCCAATGCTCACGCTCGCCATGAACCCGACAGGGAAGACGAGAAGGGCAAGCAGACAGATGATAACCGTGAGGCCGCTAAAGAAGACTGTTCGTCCTGCCGTTTTGGATGTCATACGCGCAGCTTCGGCTGGACTATTGCCTTCATGAAGTTGTTCGCGGAAGCGATTCACCATGAGCAACGAATAATCTATAGAAAGCCCAACACCCAGGATAGTGATGATATTAAGCGTATAAGTATCGATACCCACGAAATGATGAATGATTCGCGCAACCGCAAGTGCGCCGAGAATAGTCAGGATACTCATAGCAAGTGGGATAGCAGCCGCTATAGGTCCCCTAAAGAACCAGAACAGGAGCACGGCAAGTATTGGCAAGCTTATCATCTCCGCCATACTTAAGTCTTCTTTTGCTTGATTCATGGTCTGTTTTTGTCCGACCAATGTACCGCCTATAGACACCGTAAAGAGATCGCTGTTGGCTGAGCCGCTGAAATTCGTAAGTGACTTGTACTGTTCATCGCCCGTACCGTCAAGCGTCACAACGGCGTAGGTGTCGTGGCCATCTCGTGATACAAACTGGTCCAGCCCTGTTGTGTAGTAACTTGTTGTAGAGGCAGGATTCAGGTCCTTAAGCAAGCGGGTGACTTCGGCTGTATACTTCTCGCTACGCACATTTGCGGTGCGGTCTTTTGCCTCAAACAGCACAATAGACGTCTTCGTGTCATCTGTGCCAAATATGTCTTTCACGCGTTGGTTCGTCTGTTCCGACGGGGTGCCCTTCGCGAAAAAGTTGTCATTTGCATCGCTGAGCATGCTAAATAGCCCAAGTCCATACGCGCCGGCACCAAGGAGAATCACCAGGCCCACAGCGAGCACTGACTTCGCATGATGCGATAAGAATCGTGTAAGAATATTCATACCTCCATGATACCCTGCTTAAAACAGCTTTGCTGAGTAAAATGGTACAATATAAGGCGATTTATGACTGATTTCTCTTTTAGGGTCACTAGCAGCCCTTCAGACCCACGTTTTATGCGCACCGGCGTAATACACACTCCCCATGGAGATATTGAAACGCCAGCCTTTATACCTGTTGGCACCGCCGCAACCGTGAAGGCCTTAACTGTTGATATGATGCGCGATAACGGCGCCCAGGCGATTCTATCAAACGCGTACCATTTGTATCTTCAACCGGGGCCAGGCCTTGTCGAAAAGGCGGGCGGACTCGCTAGCTTTATGAACTGGAACGGACCAACCTTTACTGACAGCGGTGGGTTTCAGGTGCTCTCACTCGGCAGTGGCTTTAAAAAGGTCGTTTCTATGGTGAGCGACGAGGCGACAGTCGCTGAAAAGAGTACTCGGCATGCATTCGTAGACGATGACGGCGTGAATTTTAAAAGTCACCGAGACGGCAGTATGCACCGTTTTACGCCTGAAGTGTCTATGGGCATCCAGCATAAACTTGGTGCCGATATCTGCTTTGCATTTGACGAGCTGACAAGCCTTGCCGACCCGAGAAAATATCAAGAAGAGGCGCTTGAGCGCACGCACAGATGGGCGGAACGTTCTCTGAAAGAATTCCGACAGCTCGGTGAGCAGGACGACCGGCCATATCAGGCTCTATTTGGTGTATTGCAAGGCGCGAACTATGAGGACTTACGTCGCGAAACTGCACAGAAACTCGGTAGTATGGATTTTGACGGTTACGGCATAGGCGGCGCTATAGAAAAATCCCAGCTCGGGCAGATTGTTCGCTGGTGCACTGAGGAACTGCCAGCAGACAAGCCAAAACATTTACTCGGCATATCAGAGCCGGATGATATATTTGAGGCCATAGAAAACGGCGTGGACACCTTTGATTGCGTTTCCCCCACGAGAGTAGCCCGAAATGGGTCAGCGTACACGCTAG
Source organism: uncultured bacterium (assembly GCA_964293235.1). Taxonomy (GTDB): domain Bacteria; phylum Patescibacteriota; class Saccharimonadia; order Saccharimonadales; family Saccharimonadaceae; genus JAPUDS01. Next base: position 15,511 of record CAXYYW010000001.1, read on the forward strand.
ACGGCCGGTTCAATATAAAAGCCGCTCGTTACGCTGAAGATTTCAGTCAGCTCGACCCAGACTGCGATTGCTATACCTGCCAGAACTATACCCGCGCCTATATAAACCACCTCTATAAAGCCAAAGAAATCCTCGCCGCCATCCTCGTCTCAAGCCACAACGAGCACTTCATCATTAAACTCGTCGACGACATCCGCGCAAGCATTAAAAACGACTCCTTCAGTAAACTAAAAGAATCCTGGCTAAAACGCTACTATGCAAAATGATTGTGTAGCAGTACGCTTAAAGCATGAAAAGAGTCAGGAGTAAACGAACACGATATAGCCTCGCGATAGTTGCCGGGGTTATTGTTGCCGTAGTAACAGCGCTATATGGCAATCTTGAATACGTTCCGCTACTTAGCTGGGACGCGGCCGCACTTGTAATATTTGGTGTTATAGCACTTGATATGAGAGGCGCTGACGCGGAAAAGACCCGTGTCGTGGCGCGACGCGATGACATGAATCACTCTCTCAGCGATATCATCGTACTCACCGCAAGTCTCGTCAGTATTGGCGCTGTTGTTTACCTTTTAGCTAGTAAAGATACCTCTATAGTTCACGTTGGGTTCGGGCTTGCGAGTATCGTCATCTCATGGGCGACGGTCCATATGCTCTACGCACTTCGCTACGCGGCCATGTACTATTCAGACCCCGAAGGTGGCGTGGATTTTAACAGCAAAGGACAGCCCCGCTTTTCCGATTTTCTCTACATGGCTTACACGCTCGGCATGACGTATCAGGTTGCTGACACCGACCTCACAACGTCTGCGTTTCGTAAAGTTATACTCGGCCACGCAGCACTCTCATTTGTCTTCGGCACCACCATCATTGCGACGACAATTAACTTTATAGCTAGCTTGAGCAAATAGGGGAAAACTGCTACAATTTACGGCGTTGCTCGGGTTATGCCGCGATAGCTCAGCTGGTAGAGCGCATCCATGGTAAGGATGAGGTCCCGGGTTCGAACCCCGGTCGTGGCTCCATGAATAGTTAATTTAACCTTGCAGTATATGTGATTATGGTTTACTATAAGGTTTAGAGCTAAGTTAATCCACCATACAAATGCACCTTACACCAAAACATCGCACCAAAACACTCGCCACGGTTCTCATGACTGTGGTTTTAGTTATTTCTGGGTTCTTTGTACTGCTCTCCGCAAAGGCCATGCCAAACCCCGACGGCCCAGTTATAACCACGACTGACGTTTCGAGATAAGTTACAGTTTACTCTCTGTTACATCTGTGATAGAATGGTTCACTAGTTATGGCAAAGAAGAATACAAAACGGAAGTTGGTTGGTCTTGTGTCGACAGCGTCTGGACACAGGACGTACTATACCGTTAAGAACACCCAGACGACAACTGAGAAGCTGAGTCTCAAGAAGTACGATCCTATCACGCGCAAGCATGAAGTCTACGAAGAGACGAAGAAGAATTTAGGACGTAACGAAGTCAAAGCTCGGAAGTCTTAGCGATTGTTCGATATAAAAGAGCGCCTGACGGCGCTTTTTTGGTTACTCTTCAATCGTCGTTTGGCTCACCACGGTACCACCATCGAGCTCGTCGGCAAGCCAAATGCCAGCTTTTAGCATACGCTCCAGCTGGCTGAGTGACGGATGCGAAGAGAGGAAATACACGTAGAGCACATCGTCATGCCACTCGAAGTCGAACGACGAGAAGTGATGCGCTATGACGGCTGCGCGTTCATGTGTCAGTAGGACGGGTAACTCAAGTGTAGCGGCGGCAGAGAGCCGGACGACATATTTATTTGGAAACAACGGGTCGTAATCTGAGAGAAAATTGAGGGGCAATTCACTGAACTCACGCTTTTTCATGGCAAGTGATTCATAGAATCCGCGTTCATGACGTGAACGACCCTCTATGTAGACTGGCGGCAGGTGCACAGACTCTTTAAGATCTAGCGCAAGGATATTCCATGTATAATTTTCCCGCTTTTTATAGGTTGACGAGTGGATGGTATCAGACCGCTGCAAAAATATCAGGTCACGGCCATACGCTGTGCCGACAAGATAGTGCGAGTCGCGCTGCGTATTCGACACGGTAATGCCTTTAACGAGTCTCGACTCATCGTCACGGCCAACTGAACCGAAATACACGAGATCATAACGCTCAGCAAAGCGCCGCGTCACAGCCGAGCTACGAATAAAATTGCGTAGCTGCTGCAATGTTAGTGCTTTCAATAGCCGTTTCGATCGTTTCACTTGCCACCCTTCGTTTGAGTATAGTCAATCATAGCACTAATCAGCTCAGCCTGGCTCCAAACCAGAGGTGAAAGTGACGTCACTGTGTTTGTTTCGGGATTGACTTGCTCTGGGAGCATACCGGCGGGGCTCTGAAGTGCGAGTACCGCATCTAACGTCGCCTTTGCCGCTGCTACTTCATCACGCTCAAGCGCAATTTCTGCCATCCAGAGCGAAACGATAGGCCAATTGTTTGGTTTTGAGGCATCACCGTAGTAGTTGTCACCTTCAAAACGTGGACACAGGGGCCCGTCACCAAATGTCGTCCTTAGGGTTGCAAGCGACGCCTCAATCTCTTCGCTTTCAAGCTCAAATAACCCATACATAAACGCGCCATAGAGGCTTGAAACATCAAAGGTGGTATCGAACTGCTTCGTACCATCTGCAGCGCGTTGGAAGCCCTTGTAGAAATACCGCCGTGAACTGTCATAGAAACAGCTACTTGCGCTTTGCATGGCCTCCGCGGCGGCACGCCAGCGCACGCCATCGGCGCTTCGACCATAGACATCGGCCAACTCACTCGCTTCAATCAGCGCAGCATAGGTTATAGCTGTTGTATAGGTATGTGTCAGGTAACTATGCTCCCATAAATCATATGACGGAAGCGGTAAACCCTCATCTTCTGTATAGCCAGCGAGGAAGTTTGCCGTAGGCTCAACCAGCGATTCATAGTACCGCGCAATAAATGACTGGTCCGCTACCTGTCGGTAGTATTGTCCCAGCAAGAATAACACGGCCGCTGTTTCATCTGCCTGTATGGGTGGTCGCACCGAGTTATCAGGGTGAAGGTAGGGGAGCCATGTCGAGCCGAGCGATCCGTCAGCGCGGTATTTGTGCGATACATATCCATCGTCTTGCAACCCCCTGACGGCAAAGTCAAAGAAATTGATAAGTTCGGACGTATAACCAAGCCTGAGGAGCGGCCATAGTGTGTACATAGCGTCACGTGGCCAACAAAAGTTATATGCGTCATCTTGCGGATGATTTCTGAGGCTACTGTCAAGGCTCGCCATAACTGCACCACGCGCGTCAATATGTGCTGCTATAACAAGTAGCGACTCGTCGACTGCCGCACGGTAGCGTTCATCGAGCTGAGATGACATCCGAGCTTTGCTTACCCATTTCTTCCAGTGAACAGCCGTCCGCGCCAAATAGTGCATGGCTCCGTTGTCAATATACTCGCCAAACAGCTCCTCAGCTCCGTACACCGTCTCCGATGCCACCAGAACATATGACGCAAGTACCGAATCATAGGCGCCCACACTCAGCTTCAGCCCCATGACAGAATCGACCCGACCATTCTCGACCATGTTCTTTGCGAGAGTACCGTCTTCGGCATCCATAAACGTCCCGGTCCCGTTCGACGAGTCATACGTGCCAATACTATAATCGTCAAAATCAACACCGTAAGACTCGAGGCCCACCATAAAGACACGGTTTCCTTTGTAGTGCATGATGGCCGGGATATCCGGTCGGTACTGCGCCGTATCACTTGAGGCAGAATCACCAATCATAAACGCCTGATGACAATACAGCGTTACCTCACGCGCATCGTCACGTGTATTTATGACGTGAATACTCCGAATAAACATCGTCGTCGCTTGATCAATAGCATCAGTTAGCTCAACACGAAGCCCAAGAGAATCATTCGTTGCAATTGTATGGCCAACCATTGTCGTGTCATGATACCGCGCTGTTACACTCCATTCGCCGCTGTCAAGCCATGACAAATGTCCATCGGTATAGATTCCAATTTTGTGCGGCAACCCGTGGGGGGGAAGGTGGTTCTCCAGACCGACATACGGATAGTACAGGTCATGAACGAGCCCGAACTCATTGAGCCCAACGTGCATGTGACCATTGCCAAAAACAAGTGATTTAGCCATTGTCAGGGATCCTCTGCTCGCCGTGTTCGAAGACGCGATAGCGAATATCGCGAATTGCGTTCAGGTAGCAGAGAAAGCCGTCGTATGGCGAGCTATACGGGCTAAAGTAGGCATGAACATTCCCATCATCGAACCATTTCGTAGATAAATAATAGAGGTGGTCCGATGTTTGCAACAGACGCCAGTCATGAATCAGCTCATCGTCGCCAGTCCTTAGAACGCTATCTTCAAGGTTATACAGGGCATTGGCCGCTTCTTGCTGCATGGCGTTGCCGACCCAGGCGGACAAGTCGCGCTCGTTATCGGCCCACGTAACAGTGCCGGGCATATCCACCGCGTCATGTATACGATGTGTCGCAAGTGCCTCGGAGAACGTTGCGGCGCGATTACCCGCGGCACACCATGAATGGAAGAACTCTTCTATAAAGTCAAATATGCCCGTATCGGCCCACTGATGCTCGCCGAAGGTCTCAAAGTCCATGAACAAATTTATGAGCTTTTCTTCCTCAGGCAGCGCGTCAATCCACGCTTTGTACTTCTCGGCAGTCAGTGGCCACTCGGCCCATTGACGGTTTGAGAAACGGAACGCCAGGTCATCACTCAGACGGTAATCCTTCAAGAATAGCGCTGTTTTGGTCGCATCCATGGGTGAATAGAGGTAGTGAGAGCTACGCCAGTTTAGAACCGGATCCCAGCCCTCTGTTAGAACGGCTGCATAACCTGCCTCTTCGGCCCAGCGGCCAAGATCGTTGTTATAGGCCAGCTCAGTATTGCGAAATACCGTCGGCTTAACAGCGAAATGCCGCTCAAGAGCTTCCTCATGCATCTTAACCTGTTTTTCAAACTCAAATTTACTGTAGAAAAAGGCCAGGCTGTGAAAGTATGTTTCCGCTGCAAGTTCAACTCTCCCTGTTGCAACGAGTTCCTTGATGTCACTAAGGAGTGCCTGGTCGTACTCTTCACACTGCTCAAGGAATACGCCTGACAGGCTAAGGTTGACCGAAAAATTCGGAACATCGGTGATAAGGCGCTTCAAAAGCGCGATCATGGGTCGGTAGGATTTGTGTGCAACCTTATTAAATATCGCTTGATTATCGGTTCTGTCTTCATACGAGGCAAAGTAATCATGCCTCTCACCAATATCAAAAACAGTGTACGGCCGAATACGCTTTGGCTGATGCATTTGCAGGTAGAAAACAACGTCACGCATGCACACCACTCCGTGCCATTCCGTGGTATACATTCAGGCAGCGTTCGGCCACTTGCTGCCATGATAGCTTCTCGAGCTGACTGGTTGCATTTGTGACCATGGCCTCCTGCAACCCCTTGGAAGAGGCGACATTGACGATAATGTCGGCCAGACGGTCGGTATCCCAGTAATCGTACTTTAGCGAATGCGTCAAAACTTCGGCCACACCGGACTGATGTGTCATAACGACAGGCGTTCCGTGCGCGGCGGCTTCAAGGGCGGTAATGCCAAACGGCTCCGAGATAGAGCTCATCACAAATACATCGGCCATTTCGTACAATTGCCGCCAGGCAGCTCCGCGAACAAAGCCTGTGAATATAACTTGGTCTGCTATACCGAGCTCAGATGCTCGAGCTATAAGCTCATCACGCTGCTCACCACTCCCAGCGACAACAAAGGCAAGACGGTTATAGCGATAGTAGGCTTTTGAAGCTGCTTCAAGGAATTGCATAAGGCCTTTTTGGAGCGTCAGGCGACCAACCGCCGCGACAACAGATGTCCCTTCTTGTTTCAACATGTCGATATATCGATAGGAGACACGGTCCGCAGGGGAAAGCTCATCAAGAGAGTAACTGTTATGCACAACGTCAATCTTTTCAGCAGGAATATGGTACGTCTGGACAATAAGACGCTTCGTGTAATCGCTGACTGCAATAATCCTATCAGCCATAAGGAGGCCATGCTGCTCGACTTCGTGAATAAACGGGTTACCATACCCGCCACCGGAACGGTCAAATTCAGTGGCGTGAACATGTGCTATGAGCGGTACGCCACTTATCATCTTCGCGTGGACACCAGCATCGAGCGTTAGCCAGTCATGCGCATGTATGAGGTGCGGCTTTTCATGTGTCTTCAAATAATGCTCGACGAACTGCTTGTAGTCACTCTGAATTGTTTTGATCGAGCTCACGTCTTTATTCTCATAGCTCAGTTTATAAACATCTTTATGATTTTCTTCTGTCGGCGTGACTGGAAGAACATTCATAAAATCAAAGCCGCTGTGCGGCTCTGTGGTCGAAGGGAGTACGAAATCAATCTGGACGCCATACGACGCCAATGCCTTCGAGAGCTGATAGCAGGCAACGCCAAGGCCGCCGCTATTGTGTGGAGGCAGCTCCCACCCTAGCATCAAAATCTTCAACTGCTCTACCTTCCAGAATTACTTGTTTATATTGGTTACGCTTACAGTATAGCCGCCTCAAGGACTCTATGCAACTCTTGAAGAGTTGTTGTTTTTCTGACATAACTCACATGTAAACTCTTCGATTTCGCGCTCGCTCAGCCATAAATTTAAAGCGGGGCCAAATGGCAAAATATCCTGATATCCAACGAAGTCCGCGACCTTACGTACCACTGCAGCCGCAAGCCCCGCAAAACGTAGCGGGCCACGCTCGAGCACGGCCCACTGATGCCCCACGGGCACAACCGAAAAGGGGAGTGTCGGCATATATACCTTCGGTGTTTTTTTCGCCTGGCGCGCCGCAATGACACGCGCCACGTACTTCCCCTCAGAAATAGCAGTCTGCGCCAGCCCGGCGTATTTGGTCGCGGCATTGTCGCCTATAACAAAAATATCAGGCCGCGCTTCGAGATATTCATTTACCACGACAATTCCACGCTCGTTCAGGCGAAATACATCGCTATTTCTTGCATAAAACGGATGATTACTCACTCCGGACGTCCAGACGACCGTTTCTGTCGGGATGGTACGCTCGCCGGCGACAAGTGTCTCGTCATTGAGCCGCTTTACCGTCGTCCCGAGCAATACGTGAACTCCTAGAGCTTGCAACCGCTTGAGAGCTGCTGCCGATGACTGCTGGCTCATCCGCGGCAAAACACGAGGTGCAGCCTCTATGAGCGTAATGTTAACCCTGTGCTGTTTCAGACCGTGCCACGCGCCTATTCTGAGCAAATAATCTTTGAGTGAGGCCGCAAGCTCAACGCCGGTCGGGCCCGCACCAACCACGACATAGTGTTTGTCGAAGTGTTTTGTCGTCACGAGCTCATTATGCAAGTGACGTCGAAACGCTCGTATGCCCTCTGGCGACTTAATGCTCCAGCTTCGTTCTTTCAAGCCACCTATACCAAAGTAGTTCGTGACAACACCAAGTGCAAAGATAACCGAGTCGTACTGGTATTGTCCCTTTTTCCCAACAACCAACTTACGGGAAGCATCGAGACCAACGACCGCATCATGTATGAGCGTAACTCTAAGATTCTCAAAAATCTTCGACAGTGGAATGGAGGATATTTCGCGAGATGCGCCAGTTGCGGTCGCGTAGAGCAAAGGGTAGTACACAAGTGTGTCTTTATCTGAGACAAGCGTAACGCGTACCCGTGGGTTCTTCGCAAGCTCCCGGGCAGCGCTCACACCACCGAAACCGCCACCGACAACGACCACATTAAAATATTGGCCTTTTCTCGCTCTCGTCATAGGGCTATAATACACCACATAACCGTAAGGGGGATAGGGCACATGCAGGACGCAGCAACGCGCGTACTCATAGGAGACTCACTCGGGTTTCACATATTTTTCGTCATGATAGGCATTGGCCTTCCGCTCCTCATTGCCATCTTTGAATTCATTGCCCTGAAACGCCAAGACAAACAACTCTACGAGCACATTCGCCGCTGGACAGTCGCTGCTGCGGTGTTCGTTGTCGCCGGTATCGTCTCGGGAACCCTCATAGCGGTCCAGCTCGCGCTCATCTGGCCACAGTGGATGGCATTTACGAGTAAAGTCGTCGGCCCGGCATTTATGTTTGAGGGCTACTTCTTTCTCATTGAGGCTGCATTTCTCTCGTGGTACGTGCTCAGTTGGGGCAAGATAACCGGCTTCAAACACTGGCTTATTGGCCTCGGCGTTGTTGTTGGGTCACTCGGTTCCGCCGTGGTTATTACGCTCGTTAACTCATGGATGAATGAGCCGACCGGATTCACGCTCGTCAACGGAGAACCGACAAACGTTAATATTCAGGCCGCGCTCTTTACCTCAACAGGGTTCGTGACGGTTTTTCACTCGATACTCTCATACATTACAACCGTGTCTCTCGTCGTGGCGGGTTTGTATGGTGTAGGCTATGTCCGCTCGAAAACTGCGTCTAAAAAGGAGGCTTTTCAGTTTATTGCGCTACGGCTGGCCGTCGTTGGCCTTGTCTTCGGTGCGGCAACAGCGATATTTGGTGATATGACAGCAAAAAATCTCTTGGTCAAAAATCCTCAAAAGCTCGCAGCCTACGAGCTCCAAATGAAGACTGAGTCTGGAGCTCCATATAGAATAGGGGGTGTCTACGATGAATCAACAGGCACCGTAAAAGGCGACATAGAGGTTCCGTACCTGCTCAGCTTCCTTGCAACCGGCAATCCAAATGGCACAGTTGAGGGGCTTGACGCGACGAGCAAATCAGATTGGCCACCGCTCGTTACACATTTGCTGTTCGATATCAAAATGGCAACCGCTATCATGACGCTCATCATACCGCTCGCGCTCCTTGTACTCTACCTCAAATCCATACGACATAAATTTGGCTGGCTCCGTGGCTTCATGTGGCGGATACTGCCACTTGCTGGCATTACGGCGTTTATTACCGTCGAGCTTGGCTGGATTATGGCGGAACTTGGACGCCAGCCCTATGCCATACAGGGGATTATGCTCACGGAAAATTCGTATACGGACGACCCAAGCGTTATAGCCTTTGGCTATCTGTTCCCAATTGCTTTCGTTATGCTACTCATAGCAACGTTCGCTGCACTTCCCATAGCACTCAAGCATTTCAACAAGAAGGGAGCGTACTAGTATGGTCGTCACGCTATATTCGCTACTTCTTATACTTGTTCTCTTGTACGCAGCAGGGTTCTTGTACGAAACGATCATGAGCTTTATGCGCCTCAACACGACGAAAAAGGAAGTATACCCGAAGGCAAGTTGGGAAATCATCCATACGACTCTCGTTGTAGCCTTCGCAACGTTTATGATTACTCACGGTCCAATGCTTCCAGAGCTTGCACCGCTCATTATGGTACCGTTTATGATTGCCCTCCTTGGCTTTTTCCTTCGTGCGACGTTCCAAGTACTGATATTCTTCGGAAGGGAAGACCCAAGAAAACACAACTGGCTCGACTGGGGCTTCGCATTAAGCCACCTTGTTATACTCGCACCATTCCTCTATGGAGTTAGCGCGACAGTTATCTACCTCGCGACACATCCTCTAAATGTGCTCACGGGCATGTTTGCATGGTTTATCCCAGGGCTTGTTGTTTGTATCGGCATCGTCCTTGCGCCGGTCGTGTATGTATTCGCCAAGCAACGTCGCTAGGGCGCGACATATGGTATCCTTAGCATATGGGAAAAGATGTGTCTAAGCCAGAATTTCTTATAGCACAACGCGAGTTTCAAGCCGCAATGGCCGTCGCACTTGTTGTCCTGTCGGGCGGTGCTGTGTTTTATCACTTCGTAGAAGGATTTTCCTGGCTTGATGCCTTTTATTTCTGCACTATAACTCTCACGACCGTTGGCTATGGCGATTTCTCGCCCCATACTTACGCTGGCAAGTTATTCACTATTTTCTACATCCTCATAGGCATTGGTATCATCGCGACGTTTGCGAACCTACTCCTGAGAAACGCCGCGACCAAACGCCGCTTACGACGCTCTCGGGGAGACTAAACGTCACATTGAGCTTGTGCTAGACTAGGTACTGTTATGAGTATTGCGGCACGGAGGTTGCAAAGAACAAAGTTCTCGCCGAGCGGATCGGACGCGCTCGTGGTCGGCACAGGCAGCCTCACCATAGGTACTGCAAGTTATACTGTCCCGTCGGATGGCACAGCGCGGTTTGTTAGTCCAAGTGGCCTCAATACTAATGCTGGTACCGAAGCGTCGCCATGGCAAACCTTTGAATACGCGGCTGCAAATACAGCCGCTGGCGGCACTATCGTGCTCCGCGCAGGAACTTACCACGAAGGCAAGGTGTTTATAAACAGTTCTAGCAACACAAATTCCGGGTATGTCGCTATATCTACTGGCAATGCAAACATCACCATACAAAACTACCCTGGAGAGGAAGTATGGTTCGATGGATCAAGCGTCATTTCGAGCTGGACAGTCAGCGGTGCCTACTGGTACACATCCTGGACGCCGTTTCGACGAGACCTATACACTTGGGCCTCAACGTATCCCGTCCCCGTCGATGATAATAATACGACCAACGGCTGGGCATCATTGGACAATTCAACCGTCGGCTGGACGTATGTTAACTACGGGAACACGACGAAAGCCTGTGCTGGTCGTCCTGAGCGTGTCTGGAAACGCGTGAAAGGCAGCACAGACGAAAGTGCGTGGGTTGCACTGACCCAAGTTGAGTTTCTTTCTGATATGGGAACCGACTTGTTCTACGGCGACGCCTACAATAATAGACTGTATATAGGGGCCGATCCGTCGGCATATGATATCCGCGTCACCGACAAGCAGACACTGTTTAACAGCATAGGTGCCGCCACAACCATACGGGGCATCGGATTTCGCCGTTACGCGCCGTCATTGCCGCAGTGGGGTTGCATAAAGTTCCACAGAGGTCACGCAACAATTGAAAACTGTACGTTTGAGAACATATCGGGAGTTGCAGTGTCTTGCATTGGGTCGAGTACGAATTCCGGATTAGACAGTATGGGCGCGAACAATATTACGTTCAATCGCTGTAGCTTCCGCAATCTTGGCGACCTTGGTCTGCATATCGATCAAATCGACTATGCAAATGTAACCGACTGTCGCTTCGAGTATTGCAACGACAAGCTGTTCAACCCTGCACCTTCCGCAGGGGCCGTCAAAATATCCAAAACTCGCTATTTTACAGGGACCCGGAATCTCTATGCCTATACCTATACCGGCAAAGGCTTCTGGTCGGATGTGGACTGCCAAACTGTATATGAAATTAACAGCGACTTCATAGGTTGCGAGCAGCGCGGAGCGGTTTATGAGATGTCAAACGACGTCCATGTCATAGGCTGTCGCTTTAAGGACTTGGGTGAAAATGCCATTACCTTCATGGACTCTGAAGGCAGCGAGGTCTGGAACTGCAGCTTCTATAACATAGGTTTGCACCGTGGTGAAGTCATGGGTGCAGATACCTGTAGTTGCGCCGGTATAGCGGTGTTCAC
>CAXYYW010000002.1:0-22631 GCA_964293235.1 uncultured bacterium
GTTGATGATCGATGCTACGGTTAGGAAAGCAACGCGCCCATTACCATCACTACCCTGTATAGTTATTTGGTAGGTGCCTGCTTTCTGGTAGGCGTGCGTAACGCTAAAAGTAGTGTTATCTGGTCGCGATACAACCTTATTGTTCGCGTCGCCCCACTGGATATTTATGGCATAGGGGGGTGTTCCACCGATGATATCTATAGGCACGGTCATTTCCTGGCTCGGGAAAGCGCCACGAAAGACCGCGTCAGTATTGAGGAGCATTTGCGGACCGCCAAAATCAAGCGAATTGATAGCCGAGCTTTGCTCTGGCAGCACGTCATAGTACAACGCAACTTCATTTGAGTCTGGTCCTGCCTGGTTGAGTGCATCGTACACTCTCGCAATGATTCTATTTATCCCGAAAAGTAGGTCGATGTCTATCGTAAATGAGCCGGAATTGGTGCAAACAGTAGAGCCGGTAAAGATATCGTTTTTAAAGAGTTCTACAAGAGTATTTTCCGGGCAAGTCCCGGTGACAGTTGCCGGTGATGTTGAAAAATGCTGTCCAGTCGGTGGGCCTGTTATTTTTGCCGCAGTTGTAGGCGGCTTGCCCGGAACAACACCCGTAAGGCCAATAGCACCTGACTCCGGGCCTGTATAAGGCGTTGCTGCTTCGACTGTATAAAAAGACAAAGGGAATCCGGCTATGAGTAGTAGAGCAGCTAGAAGCCCGTAAGATGTGTGTTCATGGGGCTTTAACTTGCCGCTATGTTGGTGCGGGCTAATTTTTATTTTCGAGCGTGCCATACACCAATCATAACATAACCAGTATGTATACAATATTTCATGTTATTTTCTAGCGACGCCTGCGTGGTGAGCGGGAGATGACGTAATCCGTATAGCGCTTCAGGAGGAATCGTACGAGGAAGAAGAGCGCGACGAGGCCACCGATGACGAGCAAGATAAGCTTCCATGGTATGACGAAGAATGACAGCGATGTGGTGAGCTTTTGGTCGTTGGAACCGTACGACATAGTGATGTCTGCGGTATAATAGCCAAACAATATACGGTTGCCGATAACGCTTTTATCGAGTGAGCCTTGGAATTTGCGAATAGAGCCAGGGAGTACAACGCGCTTTTCGAGGTTCACGTTTACGTTGGCTATTTTGTTACCAAACATGTCAGAAACGGCTATTTGACCAACTGGTTGCTCATAAACGGTACCATCATTGCTGACGCGGACGTCGAAATCTATAGGAGCTCCTTCAAACAACCATGAACTCTTGCCATTTTGTGAGGTGCTGAACTCTTTCATAGAGAGCGATTCTTTGGCATCTCCGTTGACACGGATGAATACGAGTGTGCCAAGACTCGCCGAGAGCGTCACGCTTGTTGTGTCTGATTCAGGCGCGGCTGCAGTAAATCGGATAACGCCGTAGTAACCTCCTGGTGCAGCGTCTGCGGGGATATTTATGGTAACCGGGAGCGTCTTGATTTGTTTTGGCTCAAGAGTGAGCTGTCCGAGCGGTTGTATCCAATTGATGATTGAGTAGGGGTTTGGTTCGTTGGTATCGAGTGATATTTTTGGTATGCCATTTTCGCCTTCGGCGGAGAAGTCATTTACCTGGCTCGATACGACAAGTGGACCACTCGATATATCGCGGATATTTATATTTGCCGTGAGGGTTGCACCAGGATCACCCTTAAGCGTGAGCAGTGGCGGTGCAATCTCAAGAGCCTGACCAGTTTCGTCTGCAGCGTATGATACCGTATTGCCAACAACGGCAATTATGGCAGCGAGGAAGATGGTGGCGACAGCAAAGCGTTTCATACTAGTAGGTTGGCGTGCAAATATAGGTTAAGGTTGTTGTGTATGTTCCTGGGGGCAAATTACCAGCGACATCGACAATGTATGATGCCGTGTATTTTTGGGCCGCAGATGGGCCAGTACTTGCTGCGACGGTTGTCGGCTGAGTATCATCGAAAGCGAAGCTATCGGCAGTATTGTAATTCGCTGACGGGGAGCCGGTATAATCACCGCCGAGGACAGGGGTCATAGGAGCTCCAACATCTGGAGTTGCGTTATCCATGAGATTGAGCCCAAACTCATTTGTCCCGACGGTGGGCGTGGCAGCTGTAGCGCCCATAGCATCTATAAAGTTACCGCTACTATGGAGGGTTTGTCCCGATACCGTGATGACGTAGCCTTGACCAGCATTTGTGCTCGCGGCCATTTCGGAGGTTGCGAAAACTGTTGCTGTAGGTGAGAAGAGGTCAGTAAAGGTGACTGTACCGGTGGTTACTGTTTGGCAGTCTGCCGTGACGGTGATACCAGTGCAAAAGACGAGCGTTTCAGGCATGACCCCTGAGAAATCAATCTGGTTAGCCGTACTGGCAGTGACTGTACCAGCGTCAACAGGACCAGTTGACCCGTTTGCGTTGCTATATGTCGTGATTCGGACGTAAAAAGTTGTATTTGCTGCGCTTGGGTTGACGACATTATTTATCTGCACGATGATTTGCGATCCGGCAGTAACAGAGGCGGCTGTGCGCGTTAACACAACTGTGTTTGTGGTCGGCGCAGGGGCGGTGCCGCCATTACCCATGCTGAAGCCAGTTACCGAGCTACCGGTTTCATTGCCAAACGTTGCGCCAGCAGCGTTGAGCCCGGCTGGAGCGGTACAGCTCGTGAGGCTTGCGGTAGTACAGTACTCGAACTTGATAGATCCAAGATTTTGGTTACCAACACTCGGGACGGTAAAGGTGAACTTGTTGTTCGCTGCGACACCAGGCTTCGAACCACCGTTTGTACCGACACCTATAAGAGTTAGTGAACGTAGGGTAATCTGTTCCGCGTAGGTGATTGCTGCAAAACTTGACGCCGTTATCACCGTTATAAGAACAAACAATACCGATACTAGAAAATACCGCTTTCCCCGTGAGTCCCTCATGACCGCCAGTGTAGCATAAGCTTTGAGGCTGCGTCAATTGGGTTTATTCACGGGGAGGGCGACTAACAAAGGGACGGCGAGATGTCTAGAAAGTAGGGGTGCAAATGTAGAGGAGGGTCGTGGTGTAACCACCGGCTGGTTGGTTACCTGGGACATTTGCGATGTAACTGACTGTGTATCTCTGACCTTGCGTTGGGCCAAGCGTGGTGTTCGTGGTGCCGTCGTAGGCGCTGTTCGCAACGACGTCGCCTGAGTTGAACGTGAACAGGCCTGCTGTGCCGTAGTCGGCTACCGGGAAGGCTTGACCCTTGAAGTCAACACCATCGGAAAGAGGGTTAATGTTCTCGGTGTTACTTCCGACGGTGGGCGTCGTACCGCCGTCACGGTCATTGTCGTATGGAAGGATGTTTGGTGCAGTGTTACCGAAGGCAGTTCCGTCATTTATAGCAAGGTTGAGGCCGAACTGCGCAACACCTTGCAAGCTTTGGGCTGCGGTGGCCATAGCTGCGATAGTGTTGGAGCCTGAGGTAAGGGTTGGTCCATTGACCGTGATAGCGTAGCCACTTCCTGCGTTAGTGCTGGCGGCCATCTGTGAAACTGCGTAGGACGTATCTTCTGGGGAGAAGACTTGGTTGAAGTACACTGTGCCTGCCGACGCTGTTGAACATTCAGGGAGGAGTGTGGTCCCGTTTATGTCGATAGTCGCGCCCGCACAGAAGACGAGTGACTCAGGCATGTACCCGTTCAGTACGATAGCTCGTGCGGTGCTGGCCGCGACTGCGCCGATGTCAGTTGCTGAGCCGGTACCGTCGGTACTTGTATATGTGAAAATGCGTACATAGAATGAGTAGTTTTCTGGGCTTGGGTTAAGAATATCCCCGAGGGTATATGAGAGGTCTGCCGCCGTAGGTGCGCTAGAGCTGGCTCGGGTTAAGAGCACGCTATTAGTTGTTGGGTGACTAGCGCTAAAACCAGTCGCATTCACTCCTTCGGCATCAAGCGTGACGCCAGAAGTATCTAGACCAGTCGGTGGTGTGCATGGGTACGTTTCCGTGCCTTCACCTGCGTCAGTACAGTAAAGGAATCTAATAGAGCCAATCGATGCCGCCGGTGTACCGACGACAAAATCAAATTTATGAGCGACAGTTCCGCCTGCTAGAGAGCCAAGGTCTCCCCCCGATCCAGTTTGGAGTGTGAGGCTACGAGCTCCCATTGGCGCTGCCTGAGCGGACTGCGGCACAAACGCCTGCAAAGCGCTCGCCACTAGCAGCAAGGTGGCGGGCGCCAATACCCTAAAACGGTTTACGTTGGTGTCGTTGTGGTGTTTCATATTGTTTCTCTTTGTTAGTTTGTCTGCGGAAATAGTACCATGAGCATTTTGGCGTGTCAACACATTTTTTGATTTTTTTGTAAACCTGTGGATAACTTTCATACTCATACAGACGTACGCTCCTTAATACGTTCCTGTTACTATTAGAGTCATTGCTGAGGTGTATACGCCACCCGGAGTGAGGGGGGAGACGTTTGCGATTGCAGAAATAGTGTAGTTGGTGAGACCAGAGCTTTTCGGCGCCGTGGCGATAACATCGCCATTGACATAGCGGTAGCTGTTAGGAGTTATATAGTCTGGGTCGACTTCTCCAAAACCAAACTGCCCGTTGTCTGGGTCTGCGCCGAAGCTGATAGGGCTCGTGTTTGCAACGAGGTTGATGCCGAAGCCTTCAGTACCGACCGAGCCAGACCCGCCTGCCATAGCAACTAGAGAATGTGAGTCGTTCGTAGGGGTCGAGCCAGTTATCTGGACGACATACCCATAGCTTGTGTAGTTGAGTACTGAGAATGTTGCTGTTGCCGTAGCGGTCGCAACCGGAGAAAAGGTTCCAAAATTCGTGCCGGAAGAGTTGACGGTAAAGGAAAGCCATGGATCTGGTGTCGTTTTTGAGCCAGCTTCAATCTGATAGTTTGTTGAGGCTGCATTGCCAATAGCCAGGTCATTCACGCCATCAACCGCTTGGTAGTTTGCAGAACTTGACTGGAGGAGGGTGCCTGTACTTATGGCATCTTCGTCTATTCTGTAGTTTGTCGACTGAAGGGCGTTGGCCGGCAGCGCAACGAACAAGCACAAACAAATGCTTGCAAAAAGCCAGCGCAGAGGCTCTCTCCCTTGTCTCGCCATACCTATATTGTCTCGTTTCATAAGCATTTTGGCAAGTTACCAGATAGAGATATTGCACCAGATAGGCATAAGGGGTATACTCATGATGAGAAATAAGAGTGGGCGTATATGCCAGATGAAACAAAACAACCACAACCAGAAAAGCTAACCGTTCAAGGTGATGGCGAATCAGAAGCCGCCAAGGACGGTGCTGCTGATTCTAAGGAACAAGGGAAGAGCATAATCTCTTCAGCGTTCAACAATGCTATTCGTCCCAAGCGTGGTAGTTATAAGCCGAGCAGTCGCGCAACGATTGTCGGTCTTGCAGTTGTCGGGTTGATTGTTGCAGTCAATATAGCCGTTATTGCATTTGTCATGAAGGGTCAGTCTGATACGCAACAGGTAAATCGGGAGACGGTGACACTCAGCGCCGAGACGCTCAGCCAGCTTGGTATGACCAAAACGGCGGTCAATAACGCGGGCACGGAGCCCGTTGCCGGACCTGACGCGAAGTTCAACGGGACCCTGACGGTCGCGAGCGATGTCAAAATCGCTGGTACGCTGAACCTCAATAACACGTTTGAATCTGCCAGCGCGCGAATAGGGGCGCTTGAGGTGGAGAACCTTCAGAGTAACCAGTTAAACGTGAACGGTGATGGGTCCATATCTACTATGAACATCCGAAAGGATCTCAATGTTGCAGGAAGCACGAATTTGCAGGGGGCCGTTACGATATCACAATTGCTTACAGTCAATAACAACGTGAATATCGTTGGAAGTCTTGCGGTTGGTGGGACGCTCAGTGTTCGTAACTTTCAGGCGAGCTCGCTTACTTCAGACACAACTTTGACTATTGGCGGGCATATCATAACGCGCGGTGATGCGCCGTCTGTTACGCCCGGCGGTGGTATTGGGGCGGCTGGTACGGTATCTATCAGTGGTAATGATGCGGCCGGTACGGTTGCGGTGAACACTGGAACGGGGGCATCGGGCGGACTTCTTGCTTCGGTAGCGTTTACACGCGCGTATCCAACGACACCGCATGTTGTGATTAGCCCGGTTGGCGGGTATGTGAATTTATATATAACTCGCACGGCTAGTGGATTTAGTATTTATTCGGCAGGAACGCTCTCGCCAGCTGGGTACGCGTTTGATTATATTGTTATGCAATAGACCTTTTACCTCAGATGAGTGGTGTATAATTAGGATATAAATGTGAGGGAGGATTTCATGGCATCATCATCTGCAGCCAGGTCGACAAACGAATTGACGCTCAAATATAGTGGCGCTGCCGTCTCGGCGCTTGTCGCGACATTTAGTATAGTATTGCTGCTATCCGAGCTGTTCGGACTCTGGACGGGGGCATCTGGGAGTATAGTGCTTCTGAGCGGGTATCAGGGTATTATGACGGTAGCTGTCGTAGCGGTGCTGTTTGCTGTACTCGCATTTTGTCTCTATAGAAACGTGACAAAGGCGGTCGCAAAACAGCTTGATTATGTAAACAAAACTGCGTATCACTTTGTCACCAATAGTTTTCTAGCTGTACTTGCGGGTGCACTTATTGTTACTGTTGCGGGGCTTTTGTCCGTCCTACTTTCGTCACTTCTGCTTATAGGAACAAATGCAGATATTGGCGGTATGTATCTCAATCAGTTCTTGCCTGGACTTGTCGCGGCCGGTCTTATAGGTTTCGTAGGATTTGCGGCGTACAAAATTATGAAAGGCAAAAATCTCAGTATGCTCATGACGATTGTTCTCATGGCGCTCGCTGGTGCTCTTATGATTGCTGCGCTTATCACAATTCCTATCAAAACGCACATGAGCACCAGTTCGTCGTCATCTAACTCGTCAAATATGTATGACAACAGCGATTACAACAACTATCTCAATAACTATTTCAACGAGTACTATAAGAATTAACTAGCGGGGATGGCAGTAAATAGCCCTCGTCTTGAGGGCTATTTACATGTTGACGAATAAGTGGACCTCATTGTCCCTCGCGGTAATAATACCAGCATGGATATCAAAACTGATAGGTTCATCACCACCTGTGTCGATGTACACTTCACCAGGCTCGAGGACGGAGAAGAAGTCTGCATGGCCAGGTAGTACGTCAAACGGCCCGACTGGGTTTATGGCGGAGACTGAATTTGCTTCGCCTTCGTAGTACACCGTAAACGGTGCTCGGGCGATAACGTTCAAGCGCTCCTCTGGCTTGCTCACGGTGCAGTTGTTCCTTCGGCTGGTGGGACGTTTTCGGGCTGCGGAGCCGCTTCTGGTGCGGGCTGTTCGGTCGTTGCCGGTGGGGTTTCACCCGTGGATTCAGCTGGCATTGCTTCTTCAAGTGGTTTGCCGGTCAGAATAGCCTCAACGCCGTTTAACGTTTGCTCAAGCGTGTAGTATTCACCGGGGTGGCCTGAGAATTTTTCGGCGACGGCAAAGTTTTGCGAGAAGAACTGGATGAGTTTTTTCGCGTTTTGGTAGTCCTGCCGGTCGGCTGGGCTCAATTCGTTCTCGCCGACGATAGCAATGATGTTCTTGAGACTATCGTACTTCTGCATGACGGACTGGACTTTCTCGGCGAGGCGGTAGTGTCGTTCACCAACAATGCTTGGCGTGAGCAGGGAACTGGTCGTTTTGAGAAGGTTAACAGCAGGGCGGATACCTTGCTCGGCGATAGTACGGTCGAGCACGAGAACAGAATCAAGCTGCTGCGAAATAGCCTGGACGGCTGGGTCTGACAAGTCGTCTGCCGGGACGTAGATGGCCTGGACGCTCGTGATGGTTCCTTTTTCGGTACTCGCGAGGCGATCCTGGAGACGCCTGAGGTCCGAAAAGACCATAGGGCTGTAGCCACCCTCTGACGGGATAAGGCCCAGGTTCGTGGACATCTCGGTCATGGCTTGGACGTGACGATAGATATTGTCGACGAAGAAGAGGATGTCACGGCCTTCGTCGTCGCGGAAATACTCAGCAGCGGTTGCAGCGGCAGGGGCCACCATAGAGCGGATTGCTGGCGTTGCATCCATCTGGCCAAAGAACATGACCGTATTTTTCAGAACGTCAGTCTCCTTGAGTGTCTCATAGAGCTCGTTACCTTCGCGGATACGTTCACCAACGCCACAGTATATAGACAATGACTTATTTGATTTACCCTGTGTGACGTTGTGAATCATCTCCATCGTAAGGACCGTTTTGCCAACACCGGCCCCGCCGATAACGCCAATCTTACGTCCTTTGACGAACGGTGTCAGGAAGTCAATAACCTTGAGCCCAGTTTCAAGGAGCTCGAGCTTTGAACTATCGCGGTAGCTTGTCGTGCCGCTCGGAACAGAGATAGGACGTCGATTTTCGGTCACTGGCTCCATTTTATCGAGTGGCTCACCAAGCGCATTGAAGACGCGTCCCATGGTTGCGGGTCCAACAGGAACGGTAACTTTCGACTTGCTTCTATATAGCCGCTGTCCGCAGTGGATACTTTGGTCATTGTTGAGGTTCAAGCAGACCGCAACATCACGTCGGAAGAAATTGACTTCTATGAAGACACCGGGGTTCCCTTCGACGGCAAGCAGCTCTTTTATTTCTGGTTTCATACCGACGATGCTTACTTCAACTGTCAGCCCTCGTATGGTACTAATAACACCAACAAAATTTTCTTTTGAGTAGGTCAGTTCCATTAGTGGCCTCCTGCAGCAGTTCGCTTTTTCTTTTTCATGCCAACCAGAACTTCGCGGAGGCGACGGTCATTTTCGGCTCGTTTTGCGCGGTGAAACTCCATTTTATACTCATCAAGTAATTCTCCGGCGCGGTCTTCGGCGACAGTCATGGCGTTAAATCGGCTCGCGGCTTGGGCAAGTCCGGATTCCAGAATAGTCTGGCTCAGCGCGAGGCTCATCATCATTGCCTCCATCTGGTCGGCAATTTCGTCAAGCGACGGCTCAAAGATAGTGTCTATGTCTGTGATAGTATATCTATCCTCATCGCTAGTACTTTCGCTCATGGTTTTAAGACGCGAGATAAGGTCGATCTTGCGAACCTCCTGCTGACCAAGAGATAGATACTCTTCGTAGTAGACGGCTATGCTTGAATAGGGCAGAACGGCTTTGATGACAGGCGTCACGTCTATATACCGATCCGTTTCTGGGACCTGGAAGAAGCGTACATATGGGATGCCGCGCTGCGTGAGCTGACTGGCGCCGTGGCTGCCCAGCACGACGATGTCGGTGTCTTTTGGCGAGTAGTCTGCTTGCATGTTTTCAATCATTCGTTGGTCGAGATCGCCGGAGAGGCCACCCTCTGCGGAAATGAGTACGAGCACCTTGCGTTTATTGCCACCCTCAGTGCGGGTTGTGATGCGTTTTTTCGGATCAATGCGAATAGCGCTGTAGTGTTGCCAGAGGAGTTCAAAGAATCGTTTAGAAAGCTCAGCTTTCGACTTCACCTTTGCAACCTGCGTGCTAGCAAGACTTTCAAAGACGTTTGTAAGATTGCGCAGCGTTTCAATACTCGCCGCTTCTTTCTCGATAACATTCGGCCGACGCATTATTTCTTCTCCTTATCGTCGTGCTTTTTGTCTTTCTTGTCCGCCTTCTTTGCGTCTTCGCCAGTTTTAGGCTCCTGATCGCCCTCTGCGGGTTGGTTTGCTTCAGCAGGCTGCTCTTCTGCCGCCGCGAGTGGCTGTGCGCCGTACTTCTCGAGCAGCTCTGCCTCGAGACGGTTATACGCCTCGTCGTCGGTCGCCTGAGGGGCTAACTCTCGGGCAGCTTGCTTCAACGCAGCGACGTCAATGACGCGATCATCAGGAGAAAGCATGATAGTTTCAAGCATGAGTTGTTGCTCTGGGAGTGACAACAGCTCTTCTGGCGGTTGCATAAGCGCAGCGTAAAGATGTCGACCCCGTGCCAGGTCTGTACGAGTCTCCTTAGAGAGCTGTGATGAAAAGTGTGAGAACTCGTCTGCCTGGTGATATTTTGCGATTGCCTTAAAGAGGGCGGTTGAAAGCTGCTTCTGGCGCTTCGTTTGAGCTTGACCACCAACACGTGACACCGAGAGGCCGGCGTTGACGGCAGGGCGGATACCTTTGCGGAAATATCCGAGGTCAAAGATAATCTGGCCATCGGTAATTGACATGATATTTGTTGAAAGGTAGGCAGTGATGTCATCGTTCGGTGTCAAGATAACAGGAAGTGAGGTTAGCGTTTTGTCGTTATCAAGTAGCCGCCCGGCTCGTTCGAGCAAGCTGGAGTGCGTGTAGAAAATATCTCCTGGGTATGAATCTCGTCCAGGGTCGACTTCCTGGAGAAGTGAGAGCTGGCGGTAGGCTTCGGCGTGGCTTGAGAGGTCGTCATACATGATGATAACGTCGCGGCCGCCTTTCCAGATGCTTTCGGCCATGGCGCAGGCAGCATACGGGGCGATATAGCTTTGGGTAAGTGAATCGAATATATTTGCAAGCACAACGATAGTATTACTCATGGCGCCAGAAGCTTTCAGCCCAGCCAGAAGTCGTTCAATGTCGACTTTACGTTTGCCGACGAGGACGTATACCGCCACGCGGTCAGTCCCTTGCTGATTTGCGGCTAACTGTGATAAGAAAGTGCTCTTACCAGACTTGCTATCACCGAGGATTGCGATGCGCTGTCCCAGAACGATAGGGAAGAAGCTATCAACGGCAGTGACACCACTGACAAGTTGTTGATCGAGCACTTTGCGGTCCATGATGCCTGGAGCAGGATTGAAGATACCAGATGTTGCTTCTGTCACAACGGGCCCGAGACCGTCGAGGGGCTGTCCCATAGGATTAACGACACGGCCGATAAGCTCTTTGCCAACAGGCACCTGGAGATTATCGTTCTCGACGACTGCAAGCGTCCCCAGTGACAAACTCTCTGAGTCAATGTTATAGAGAATGACTTTGTCACCATAGGCCTCGCGAACGAGACCGCGTTGGCCGTCTTGGAAGAGCACTTGAGCGCCAATTTCAACTCCCTCGAGCCCCTTTACCTCTACGATGAACCGGTTAGTCGCGACAACCTCACCAGTGAGGCGATCTTGTTCGACGAGTGCCTGGAACTGAGCGTTATCAAACACGGGCGAGTACCTCGCTAAACTTCACGTTTGTTGTCAGCAGTGAACGTCGGTATGACCAGTCGTGGACATGGCTCCCATAACGGACAACCATGCCCCCGAGGAGGGTGCGATTGAACTCGAACGATACCAATATGCCAGGAGATAATTCTCGTCGGCACCATGCGGTGAGGATTTGTTTGACTTGAGTGGGGGCTGGTGCGGCAAGAGTCAACGTGATAGTTGGCGCAGCCGCTTTATACTGTTCAAGTTCCTTGATAAGCGTATCGAGTTGCGCGGGTTGTAACGTACCGTTTGTACTGACACTCCTTAGGAGTTCTGCAGTTGTGACAGAAAGTATCGGCTGTGTCGACTGGGTTCTTGAGCCGGTCTGCCGTTTGACCGATTCGTGTTCATACCACTGCGCATATTCTTTCACTTCAAGAATCAGCGCCGTAAGGTCTTGAGGTGAGCAGATGCTATCGGAAAGTTTAATCATGCTTCACCCCGTCGATAAGCTCAGACTTGTGCTCCTCGAGTAAGGACGTTAAGTGGGGTGCCTGTGCACCGAGGTCTATAGAATGTTGCATTGCCTCAAGAAGGAATGAAGAAACGGCATCGGAGAGTTTCTCTTCGAGCTGGCTCACCATGAAGGCGCGTTTCTTCACCATCTCTTCAGCGAGTTTTGTTTCAAGTTCTTGACGTCTGGCGGCAAGTGTCGTGTCAAGTTCGGTTTGAATCTTCGCGAGCATTGCCTCACGGTCTTTGAGGGCGGATTCAAGCTCTGTTTGATGCTGTGTTAGCTCAGCTTCTATCTTTTCTTGGCGTTCATCAAAGCTCGTGCGAAGCTCGGCGTGATGTTTCGCGAGTCGTGCTTCAAGTTCAGCCTGACGCTCGTTCAACTCAGCCTGCAACTCAGCCTGACGCTTGACGAGCTCCTCCTCAAGGCTGGTGATTTTTTCGATAAGCTCATTCTCCAGTTCTCCTTGTCTTGAAGAAAGCTTCTCAGTAATCTCTGCTTGGTGTTTGGCAATAGCTGCCTGGGTTGCTCCTAATATGTCTTTGGCTTGGTTGTGAAGTTCAGCGATAGTCCTGTTGTACTGCTCAGCCTCTTCGCCCTCGGTGTCATGCCCAAACTTCTCGAGCTGTGAACGGAGCTTCTCCGTTGTGTCTACAAGATCGTTTTCAAGTGAACTAACAGATTTATTAATAACATTTTGAAAGTTAGCCTCAGCATCTTGTAGGATTTTCTGCTTGGTTGCTGGATCGAACGTAATAGCCTCGGGAGCTGGTTGTTTAGCCTTCTTAGCCTCTTCTTTGCGGTGATCAGCACGGGCTACCCAGTGTTGGATGACAAGAGTCACAACAACTCCAAGCAATACGGCGTTGACGAGGATAAAGATTTGTAAGAAGAGCGTGCTCATGGCTATAACCTCGTTAATACTAAGTAGATTGATACAACGCCGACGCCTAGGATAGCAAGTACGAGTGCGGATATCTGGATAACACCTCGATACACAGCCGATTGGCTCATCGGGTTACGGCCGACAGAGATGATACTGCTACGAATCATCGAGTAGACGATAGCGACAACAACGATAATCATGACAGTGAAAATACCTGTGCTAATGAGGATTGGCATGGTGCTGACTTCCTTGCCAGCGAGGCTGTTTGCGACATTCTGCAGGGCGCTTGGTACCAGTGTTTTGTCCGGCTCTTTAAAATAGTACGAGATGTTCACTTGCACTGAAACGGTGGTGATTTTTACTGTCTGTTCGACACCACTACTATCTTTGTATGTCTGCTTTTGGCTGTCAGAATCAACCACATCACCTTGGGCTATACCAAGCACGCGTGCATTCTGAGTCGTTTTCATGCCGACGCCAGCTATAGGTGAAGCAGTGATATGGTCGCCACGGCTTATCTTGCCGTTCATATCAGAAACGAGCACCTGTACTTCGCCACTTGTCGCGACTTGTGTCTCGGTGTCACTTCCGTTTGTTAGTGCAAGTAGGGCATTTTCTGGGGCTATAACAACACCAAGCATATTGTCGACATTGTCGGTAGTCGTGAGCTCGACGTCTTTGGTTGAACCGCTCTTAAGGCTGACTATAGACGCAAGCGGTAGTTTGCTGTCCGAATTGTACCCCTCGGAAACTGAAGTCAGAGCGCGAACAGTCAGAGGTACTACCGCCAGTACCATGGCGGCAACCAGACCCAGCCTCACCCCGTGTCGTACTCTTGCCATAATCTTATGCCATTATAGCAAAATGCATATGGTATTATAAGGGTGATATGAGGCGATATTTATCACGGGAAAACGGTTTCACACTTCTTGAAGTTGTGATTGTCGTGCTGATTGTGATTATTCTGGGACTTATCTTATTTTTCATGAGCCAGAAGTGACGATTTCACCTCCTTGGCAAGGTCTGCATGCCACATGGGAGCGGTAACGGCTTGCACGATATCTGCGCCGGCAGCCCTGTAAGCATGAAAGTCGTCTGCGCTCATAACACCGCCAACGCCGATAATCTCGTAACTATAACCTTTCTCCTTGCGAAGTGCGTCAAGCCGCGTAACCATGTCTAGGCCGGCCCAGCGGATACAGGCACCGCAGACGCCACTTTTTAGTCGTCCAGGCCCTGGCAGTGCTTGTTCGCCGTTTGCATCGACTATCTGGGCCGCAAGCGTATTGATAGCGCTAATCGCGTTGACAAGTGGTGATATCTTTTCGACAATTCGTTCCAGCACGTCTTGTTGAGCAGGAGTATAGTAGCCAACTTTGATGATAAGCGGTGTATCACCGAGTGCCGCACGGGTCCGTTTGCAAATTTCGTACACTGCGTCTTCCGAGTAGCAGATAACACCCTCGCTTGCGACATTCGGACAGGACAGGTTAATCTCGACAACCTTGGCACCAGCGTTTTTTGCTTGCCGTGCCGCTGTCGCGAAATCGTCATAGTACTCCTCTGGACCGTAGTCTTCACGGATAGTGCCAACCACGCTCATGATAAGTAGTTGGCCTTTTCCAGTACCAGCGATGGCTTTTGGCAAATCTTTGGTCCAAACGCTCGGGTCAGGCGAGGGAACGCCAAACGAGTTAGTAATTTTCAGCTTCGTGACATCTTCTGGGAATGAATCGGCCACAACAATGGGTTCTTTCATGCGCTCAAGGGTTAAATCGCCCTCAAGGTCGAGGGGCAGAACGTTCGGGAAGGGATTGCATGGAAATTCATGAGCTCGCTGCGTTTTGTACACGACGACGTCGTAGCCAAGCTGAAACGCTGCGTTTGTATGTTTTGAGGTGGGAAGCGATCCGGCGGCAATACCAAATGGTGAGTATAGTTTGTGGCCGAGAAACTCATAGGTTGGCTCGCCACTATTGGCGTATGGTTCTATGTGGTCAAAAAATGGTCCATTTTTGACGTTATCATCAAAAGTCTTCTTTGGATCGTAGAGCATTTACACTTCCTCCTGTAGCTTCTCGTAGCCACCGACGTAGTCAGGATGTTCCTCCTTGTAGGTGTCGCCGTGCCCCATATCTTCGATGATCGGCACATGCGCAGCGCAGAGTGGACAAGTTCCAGCATCTTCTGCTGAGAAATTGACCGACGTGAGCGTCTCGAGCCCTGGGACTCCAAGCGCTTCGGCCGTAACATTGCCACGGTTACATACGACGCTCACGCCGACGACCGTGCCGCCA
Organism: uncultured bacterium; assembly: GCA_964293235.1. Lineage (GTDB taxonomy): Bacteria > Patescibacteriota > Saccharimonadia > Saccharimonadales > Saccharimonadaceae > JAPUDS01. The sequence continues at coordinate 14,858 of CAXYYW010000002.1, forward strand.
ACTCTCTCGACTTCACGAGCAACTTTTTCAACAGACCCACCTGTTGTTAGCAAATCCTCGACGATAAGCACTCGCTTGCCCTTGATTGCTTCAACAAAACCAGCTCGTTCAAAGATGAACCCACTATCACCATTCTTGTCAGCCCAGACGCCGGGCGTGTTTGCTGAGAGGGCAGCGAGAACGCCGAGTTCAATTCCACCCGTGGCGGGAGCGGCGATGGCATCAAATGTACCAGCAAATGGGGCAACGAGGTCCTGACATAATCTGGAAACAAGTGTTACGTTGGGAAACATGAGGTCCATATTGATGTAGCCCGATCCGTGTTTGCCGCTTGCGTAAACAAAATGACGATTGGTAAATACGGCACCAATTTCCTCTAATTTCTCAAGTACATTCATGCCGCGATCCTCCTATGGCTATTTATCGCTTCATTTAAATCTATCGTCTTCTCTCTAGCTTTTTCAGCAAAATCACTCTCACCACTTGCAAAGATGATATCGCGCGATGAGTTGATGATAAGCCCATCACTTGCCTTTGTAAGCCCGCTGCTGAGCGTTGCCTCTAGGTCGCCGCCTTGAGCGCCGATACCTGGGACGAGCAGCCACATCGTGCCGCCAACTGTCTCACGAACTTTTGCGATTTCCTCGGGGTATGTTGCGCCAACAACGAGCAAACAGTTGTCGTTTTTGTTCCATTCGTTCGCTACTGCGCCGGCAACGTGTTCAAACAGGTCGTCTTGAAATTCGCCCGAACCAGGGTTTGAGGTGCGGCAGAGTATGATCGATCCCTTGTCCGCTCTATCCAAGAATGGTGCGAGCGCTTCCTGGCCGAGGTAGGGGTGTAATGTTATCGCGTCAGCTCCCAAATAATCATAGGCAAACGACACGTAGCCGTTGTTCGTATTGCCGATATCTCCTCTCTTTGCATCGAGAAGGATTGGTAGCTCGGGATCTTTTTCGTGTATGTACTCGCATGTCGCTTTGAGCGCGGCGATTCCATCGGCACCAGCCGCTTCATAAAACGCCGTGTTCGGCTTATACGCAAGTACGAGGTCGTAAGTCGCATCGATGATTGCTTTGTTAAAACGTAACTGGTCGTATCCTTTGGGCAAACGCGATATATCGCTGTCGAGTCCGACCGAGACGAGTGAATTGACCTTGACCGCTCGCTGTTTGAGACGCTCGGTAAATGTCATACCTCGCCCCCAATCGTCATGCCACTGCCGGGTTCTGCGATGATGGTGCCGTTCTCGTAGACGGTCTCGCCGTGCATAACGGTTTTCACAACCTTGCCGTAGCCGGTCATCCCGGCGTAAGGTGTCCAGCCGCATTTTGACTTGAGATTGTCATTTGAAATGGTGAATTCCGTATCCTCAAGCTCAACATATGTTGAATCATCAGTCGGAACTGCGAACAGTTTCACTGGCGTTTCGAGTAATTTGTCGATTATTTGTTCGCGCGAAATCTTGCCCTCACGTTCCGCTTGGAGTAGTAGGGGAAGGGTTGTTTCGAGTCCTGGTACGCCGAAGGCCCCGGCATCTTTGTCGGCTTTCGTGTGTGGTGCGTGATCTGACTCAAACAAGTCTATGTCATCTAAGTGGCTCCACAGATAGTCCTGATCCGCTCTGGACTTGAGTGGCGGCTTCATCATGCCATACACGCCAAGTCGGGGCACGTCATCCTCAGTGAGGAATAGGTGATGTGGCGTCACCCCGCAGGTGACTGGGTAGCCAGCTCGCTTCATCTTTATAACGGACTCTAGGACCGCGCGACTCGGGAGATGGCAGATATGTACGTGGCGAGTCAGCCCTTCAAGCGATGCCATAGCGGTATCGATAGTGTCTTCCTCTGTATGTAGCATTATCGGCTTGTCGGCCGGCCATGCCTCATATATGTCGCGGAGTTTGGCGATATCAAGTTTGTAACCGCCAGTCGTGTTATTGAGGTATACCTTTAGGCCCACGCAGTACTGAGCCGCCTCAGTAAAACTATCGAGATTGTCACCAAGCGTGCCGTAGTAAAAGCCGACATCACTGACGATTTTGGTCTTTGCGATATCAATTTTTGCCTGTAGTCGCTCAATGCTCGTAATCGGCTCGGCATTGTTGGGCATATCAAAAACGGTGGTAAAACCACCGGCTAGCGCAGCGCTTGTCCCTGTATAGAAATCTTCTTTGTCCGTTTGTCCAGGATCTCTGAGATGCACATGCACGTCGATAAGCCCGGGTAGTCGAAATGTTGCCACGGTTTCCTCCTTTATATACTTAGTCTAACTGTCTGAGCTAGGCTGGGCAAGTATACTCTCGATAGTCGCGACAATGTCTGGGTTTTCGAGCGTTGAAACATCGGCTGTCAGAGGCTCCTTCCGAGCAAGCGCGCGTAAAATTCGCCTGAGAATCTTGCCGCTCCTGGTTTTTGGCAGTCCCGGAACAACTATGATTTCAGATACTGCTACCATGGCGCTGATCTCTTTTCGCAGCAGCTTATTGACCTCTTGTCTTAAGTTAACCGCACTCACCGTCTCATTTGGGCTTAAAACGACAAATGCGACGATTCGTTCGCCGCGCAGTTCGTCTGGCTGCGATACGACAGCTGTTTCGGCGATAGCTGGGTGACCGGCAACGACAGACTCGACTTCTGCGGTCCCAACACGGTGCCCCGAGATATTTATGACATCATCGACTCGTCCTGTGACAACTATATAGCCGTGCTCGTTGCGGTAGGCACCGTCCCCAGAGAAGTAGACAGGCTTGCCGTCTTTTGTGACGGTTGAAAAATAGGTACTTTCGTAGCGTTCAGGTGCGTTCCAAATTGTTCTTAGCATGGACGGCCATGGTCTGGTTATGCAGAGTAAGCCTTTTTCGCCGTCAGGTACTGGCTCACCGTGCTCAGTCAGAATCTCGGCCTTTATACCCGGCAGCGGTAACGTCGCTGAGCCTGGTACGGTCGGGATTGCACCGGGCAGTGGTGAAATCATATGCCCGCCCGTTTCGGTTTGCCACCAGGTATCAACGATAGGGCAGCGCCCTCCGCCGACTTCTTCGTAGTACCAAAGCCACGCTTCGGGATTAATGGGCTCGCCGACGGTTCCGAGAACTTTCAGAGAGCTAAGGTCATATTTTTCCGGCTCAGTTGAGCCATCCTTATGAAGCAATCGTATGGCGGTTGGTGCGGTATAAAACTGTGACACGCGGTGTTTTTCGATATTTTTCCAGAAGCGTCCGGTGTCGGGGTAGGTGGGGGTGCCTTCGTAAATCATCGTTGTCTGCCCGAGCGCGAGTGGCCCATAGACGGTATAGGTATGCCCAGTAATCCAGCCAATGTCAGCTGTGCACCAGAACACGTCGTCCGCATGCAGGTCAAAGACATTTTTCGTTGTGTACTGTGCCCACAGCATATAGCCGGCGCTCGTGTGAACTATCCCTTTTGGTTTCCCGGTACTCCCAGATGTGTGCAATACGAACAGTGGGTCTTCGCTATCCATCTGCTCGGGGTCAATCACCTCTGTCGATACTTTTTCTATGAGCTCGTTATACCAAGAGTCTCTTGCTTCAAACCAAGGAACCTGCTCGTGATTGTGCTCGACGACGAGGACGTTCGGTTGTTTCTCAAGTGGCTCGAGTGCCATGTCGACAGTTGGCTTCAGGAGGTACGGCTTGCCATGCCGTGAGGCACCGTCCGCGGTGATGACAAGCTTCGCGTCAGTATCGACAATTCGCTCCTTGAGTACCTCAGCCGAAAATCCACCGAAAACGACGACATGCGGGGCACCAAGCCGGGAGCAGGCGAGCATGGCGAAAGCGGCCTCTGGAATCATCGGCAGGTAGAGGACAACGCGATCACCCTTAGCAATTTTAAATTCGTCACGGAGCAAATGTGCAAATTTATTCACTTGTACAAAAATGTCTTTATAGGTGTATTTTCGGGTTTCTCCAGACTCACCCTCCCATATGAGCGCCGTCTGATCGCCCTTAGCTTCGAGATGCCTGTCCAGGCAAAGATAGCTTGCATTGAGTCTTCCGCCGTCAAACCAACAGTAAAACGGCGCTTTGCTGTCGTTCAAAACAGTATCGTAGGGCCTAAACCAAGTGATGTATTTGTCGGCAAGTGATTTCCAAAACTCTTCAGGGTTGCTCTCTGCATGCTGTGCTAGGCGATTGTACTCGTCAAGCGAGCCGATGTAGGCGTGTTTTTGAAATTCCTTGTTTGGCGGAAAGAGGGTTTGCTGCATGGGTTCATTATACCCTGGAATTTGCTCGTCCGCGACCCGTTACTCGAGTGCTATACTAGCCTGGTGATTGACGAACTACTTAGGAAATACCAACTTATCCCTGACCAGGTCGACAAGCGGGAAGTGGGCATCGTGCTCCGCGAGCTGTCAAAGGCGCTTGAAGCGACTTCTTCGGGCGGTGTTGTGGAGTTCGGCTGCTACGCAGGGACGACGTCGCTCTTCATCACGCGTTTGCTCACTATACAAAAATCTACATATGAGTTTCATGTGTATGATTCTTTCGAGGGATTGCCTGAAAAGCGTAGCGCAGATGAGTCTAGGGCGGGTGACCAGTTCAAGACGGGTGAGCTTGCCGTCAGCAAAAAGCAATTTGTTTTGAATTATAAAAAAGCCGGCTTGCCGCTTCCGCGCATTCATAAAGGTTGGTTCAATGAACTGAGTGACGCTGATATTCCGCATGAAATCGCCTTTGCGTTTCTCGACGGCGACTACTACGAATCTGTTATGACCCCCTTGAAGCTTATCTGGCCGCATCTCGTTCCCGGCGCGCGCATCGTCGTCGATGACTATGCGAACGAAGCGCTCCCTGGCGCCGCAAAAGCAGTTGATGAATGGCTCACGACGCACCCCGCAAAGCTCTCTATTGAGCATTCTCTCGCAATCATTCAAGCGTAGAATTATACTTGTATAACTTGTATAACTATGTCATGATGGATGGCATGTCTTTTCATAAACATATTCACTTAGCGGGAACGGTGACGGTTGGGCCAAAGGGTCAAGTTGTCATACCGAGCGAGGTGCGAGATCAGATGGGGATTACCCCCGGCGATAAGCTCGTGGCGCTGTATTTTGATGATAAAAAATCGGTTGCGCTTATCACCGAACAACAAGCTCAGGAATATGTCATAAAAATGGGCGAACAATGCACGTATTTTAAAGAAAAACTAGGAGGGGAAAAATAGTGCTACACAATATATCGACTCGGCAGAAGCTGATTGTCATGCTATCGGTCATGAGCGCGTTACTGCTTGTTGCGCTTGATCAGACCATCATCGCGACGGCGCTTGGAGCTATCGTCCAAGAATTTCAGAGCTATTCAAGCCTTGGTTTTGTCGTTACGGCCTACATGCTAACGACGACAGTGACAGTGCCACTTGCTGGAAAACTTTCCGATATGTATGGACGACGCCCATTTCTTATTGCTGGTGTAGCGATCTTTACCATAGGCTCGCTTCTTAGCGGACTTGCGCCAAGTATTGAATGGCTCATAGCCTGGCGTGCGCTGCAGGGTATTGGCGGCGGTATCATCACTGCAAACGCCTTTACTATCGTCGGCGACCTGTTTACGCCGCGTGAACGAGGGAAGTGGCAGGGGCTCATAGGCGCCGTGTTCGGTATGAGCTCAGTTATTGGGCCATTGCTTGGTGGCTGGCTAACGGATGGTCAGACAATTTTTGGTCTCACAACCAACTGGCGTTGGACGTTCTTTATTAATGTGCCAATTGGCATAGTTGCGACGATTCTTATCGCCCGATATACACCACAAATTAAGCACGATACTGTACACAAGCCAGACTATCTCGGCGCGGCCTTTATAACTATCGCGCTTTCAGCGCTCGTACTTGCTGTCGATAACACCCAGGTTGTGTTCAGGGGGCTCATCGACCAAGGTATCAGCCTGAACTTTATAAAGGGCACGTTGTTTGTCATATTCTTCCTTGCCGGCGCGGCGTTTATACAGACTGAACGGAAAGCAAAACAGCCTATTTTGCCGCTCAGATTCTTCAAAAAGAAGACGTATTCACTCATGGCGATTATCTCGCTCCTCTTCGGCGCAGCATTCCTTGGGGCTATCCTCTATCTCACACAGTTTAATCAACAAGTGTACGGTGCAAGCGCATCTGAAGCTGGGCTGATGCTACTGCCGATGGTTGGCGGTATGATGATTAGCTCTATCGGCACAGGACAGCTTATCGCGCGCTTTGGCAAATACAAGCGGTTTATTGCGACCGGCCTGGCTCTCACCGCGCTTAGCATCCTCGCACTTATCACACTGCAGGCCGATACGCCGTACTGGCATCAAGCGGTCATCATGTCGTTTGCAGGGCTTGGGCTTGGTATGATTATGCCAGTGCTCAGCCTCGCGGTGCAGAATGAGTTTGAACAAAAAGACCTTGGGGCGGCGACGTCAAGCGTGCAGCTTTTCCGCGGACTCGGTTCAACTGTCGGTACAGCGATCTTTTCTGGCATCCTTACGACGGGAATCCTAACGGCTATTGGCGACCCGAGCAACATCCCGTATATACAGACCCTTGAAAAATCACCAGCGGCAGCGCAAATGTTCACGGGCGATATTGATGCCGATACGCTGCTACGCATAAACATGGCAGAGGACCAGATAAATGCGGCGGCTGACCAAGGCTTTGCGCAGCTGCCAGCACCAGTTGCAAAAGCAGCTCAGCAAAAGTTTGAAGCTCAGCAACAGGAGTTTAGTACTCAAATTGTCGATGCCTTTACTGAGTCACTTCACAATATCTTTATGATTGCTTCTGCGCTCATGGTCCTCGCTTTTGTCACCGTCCTCTTCGTCGAGGAAAAGAAACTCCGCGATACGCACGCCGCACCTGCTGGCGAGTAACGCTTTCTATTCGTCTCCAAGAGGTGAAGAGCAAAGAATCATGTTCCTACTACAGCCGATATCTTTCGTGTAATACGTGTCTTCATCGGTAAGCACGATGTATATTGTCTGGTCTTTGAGCTCGCGTTGACCAGATTCTGTAATAAGTTCCCTATTTTCATAGGCACTAGTCGTAGCATATCCAACGACATTCTTCATTAATAAGCTGGCGCTCATGAGGGTCCGGGCGTCTTGGGCGGTGTTGGTTGAGACAACATAGAAGTAATCAATGAATTTCTTTGAATCCTCAACGCCAATACTCTTAAGATAATCATCAACAAACACATAAGAGTTCCCGCTGCTGCCCGGTAATGTGTGCAAAAGACTGCTACGCTCTTTGGGCACTTCAAAAAAGTCAACGTAGCTTATTTCACAGCTATAAATATACGTGTAGGCTACCCATCCGCCATCTCTATGCCACGAATAACACATATTGTAGGCAGCTGAGTATGTAGGACTGGACTGAAGCTGGAGCAACTGCTCAAGCTCTGCTAGTTGTGAGCCGTGCTTATTTTCTGATAGCGCTGTTATTCTTGCTTCACTTGATTCTGAGTTAAGTTGAGCTTGCAGTGTCAGTCGTTTAATGACTGGTTCAATAATCATGTAGGCAAGTAGACAGCCAATAAAGACTAGAACTATAGTTCTTACTTTTGGCCTATGCCATTTCCTAGCGCTAGATGGGCGTTTTGATGTCTTCTTGTTGACCACATATCCACTATAGCAAAGCTTATATAAAAATATGCTTGAGAGGTTACTATTCACGATAGGCATGGGGTTGTTATACTGATGTCATGGCCAACTTCAGTTTTGACGTGGTATCCACGTATGACAAAGCAGAGATGAATAATGCTGTCGAGCAAGCACAGC
>CAXYYW010000003.1:0-17009 GCA_964293235.1 uncultured bacterium
ACTTCCACAAAGTACAACGTATCGCCTTTTTTCGCCGCAATATCTATCTCACACACTTTTGTTTTCCAATTTCGCTCGATGATTGTGTACCCCAGTTTTCGCAAATGTTCCGTCGCTGCGTCTTCAGACGTATCTCCAACTTGACGAGTCGTCACCACTTCATCTGCCTGAGATTTACAAGGACTGTCCTTTACCTCTGTAGCCGAAAGATTTGTTTTCAGCAGATTTTCAATTGGCGCAAAACTTTTCCTATGCAGCGGCGTGACGCCGAGAAGTTTCAGCGCTTCAGCGTGCTGTTTTGTTCCATAGCCAACATGTGAGGCGAAGCCATAGCCTGGGTACACCGCGTCTTGCTCTTCCATGAACGTATCGCGCGCGACTTTCGCCAGTATGCTCGCGGCGCTCACGCTCGGCACTAGCAGGTCAGCCTGTTTCATGGTTGTAACATATGGCCCTTTGCCGGTGTCTCTCAGAAAATTCACGACCCCGTCTATGATAATTTCGTTGTATGGCACAGTTAGCTGCTCTAGGGCACGCCGACAGGCTAGTTCGCAGGCTTTGCTCATGCCGACTTCGTCCAGCTCCTCGGCACTTACCCAGCCCAGCCCAAAGCCCAGCGCCTTTTCACGAATTTCCACGTCAAGCACTGTACGCTTCTTTTTCGTCAGCTTTTTGCTGTCAGTCAGCCCTTCTATCTCAGCACCACCCAGCACCACCGCCCCAAACACGAGCGGTCCCGCCCACGGTCCCCTGCCAACTTCGTCTATACCGACTATCATGCAACCAGTGTACGGTATTGACTTTCGGCAACTTTTTTGCTATAATATAATGATACCTATGTCCCGATTATACACTCGCTTAACTAGCACCGCGTGGAGAGAGGCTTCTGTAGCCACCGTCCCTGAGCTTGAGGCAATGCGACTCGAGATAATCTCGCGCTATCCAAATGCCTTACAGCGTGTCGGAGCACTTGGACTTCACGTGGCAGCAAAACATACCTCCGGCGCAATATTAAACCTGCTTGCACGCCCATATGAGGCTGAGGGCCTTTCTTTTATAGGAAGCGGCTGGAACTCAACCGTGCTGAGGGAGGATGGAAGTGTCGTGAAAATAGTCCGACGGACGGAACTTATGGGCCCAGAACGACGGGCTCGTTACATGGAAAAACTTCGCGAACTTATAGCCCACAATACTCTGTGTCTCGGTGACGTCGTAGTTGATAGCCATGTTAGCGAGATTCCCCACCCACTTAGCGAACGGCCAGTCGTTGCTATCACGCAGCCGTATGTGGAAGGCAGCGATGCGCTGGAGGGTGATATGGCGCCCAATATCAGAGAACAGTTACGACAGTTCGCGACAAAGAGTCTTCACAGAATGGTCCCGAACGGTGTTGCACCAGATCTTGTCGGACCAGGCAATGTACTCGTAAGCAGTACTGAATCCGGTGAACGAATCCGACTCGTTGACACAGTAGCACTTGAGGACCTTGACATTCCAAATGCATCTTTTCCGCTAAGTGTGAAAAAGCTTCAAGAATTAGCTAAAAAATAGAAGTTGTACCGATTCCGTCCGGTACTCGGTGCAATCTTGCAACTGGCAGCCATAGCATAAACCCAACAAAAAGCGTGAAAATACCAAATAGCACATAGCCGTTGTTATATCCATGTTGTCCAATAGCCCAGCCTAGTACTGCCACGACAGCAAGCTGGGCAAACTGCGTAAACCAACCGAGCGCCGACAGAAGCGTTGCCTTGTAGTGATGCTTCATGTCTTCAAGCATTTTCGACTGTATGACTATGAGCCGAATCCTGCCATAACCAACAAATAGTATGAAGCTTAGCGCCATAACTACCGGCTCGCGCGTCAAACCAGCAAACATCATACATAGCCCGACAACAAGTACGTCAATCAAATAAAAGACATGCGGTTTCAGTTTGTTAAGCGCGTCCGTCATGAGCCCCAGCAGCGCACCCACTAGACTTCCGGCCGACGTTACTATGCCGAGCCAAAAGACCGATACCCCAACATCTTTCAGGGCTGGGCCCTGGTACTCCGTCCCCATCATAGATACTGCAGTCATGAAACCCGCGAACACGAACAGTGCGATATTGCTTGCTGTTACAATACTGCGGACAGCCTTGATGGGATTCTTCGCCTCGTGACTACGTTCGTCCGTCGAAAGCTTCGGGAATTCAAACGAGTATATGATAACCGTCATAGCAACGAGAGACAGGAAGCCGAGGATGAACGGCAAGTCAACGTTGACAGCATACGTCGCCGGTATGACGGCCGTGAGTATAAGGCTCCCCACCAGGCCATAACTTTGCGCTCTACCCATAACTTTTGCGTATTCTTTTTCACGACCAAGAGCTGTGAGCGTGTCATGCATGAACGCCTCGCCTGAGCCCTGTTGAAACGCATACCCACCAAAGAATAGAACCGATGCCAGGAGCCCACCCCAGAAGTTCGGCATGAAGATATACATAAGTGGCGAAACAGTGATAAACAAGGAGCTATACTTCATGGCCTTTGCATTGCCAAAAGCGTCGGCAAAGTACCCACCGGGCATTTGGAGCAGAAGTTGCGCGACTATCGTAACACCGGCTATGAGGGCGATTTCCTCAACACTCACCATGCCTTTTTCTATAAGAAAGACGGCGATGACTGGTAAGTAAACCCGCTTGGTAAATATTTTGTACCAAGAAAACTTAACGATATTTCGCTCAAGCTGTTTTTGGTAGTCAACATCCATTGGTTTTAAGTATGGTAAATCCTTACACACAATCATACACTATCACGAAGTATTGACATTTCGCTAATGTTTTGCTATAATATACTATTGCATCATTGAGGTTCCCACCTCTGACGCACTTTGACAGAGTAGAGCTGTTGACGTTGCCTTCTAGTGCGCAATCCTGTGCATTATAAGGCAATGTCAACTCCCTATCAGAAAGTTTGCAATGAATGAAGACGTAAGGCTCGAAATCCTCGCCGAGGATGCTCGCGACGCGGACAGGTTGGACGAGGACGGCTATGAGCGTATGGTCAATGGCCTCAACGCTCTGAGCCTGCACGAACTGGCCAAGGTCGTCATCAAGTTCGGAGACCTCGACAAGGACATCGTTACCAGCCACCAGCGCAGCAAGCGCCATCAAATCGCCCGTCAGGTCATCGAGGCTCTCTACCTCACGATCTACTATCTCACCGACGAACGTCTCGTCGAGCTTCTCCTCAAGAACTTCGACGAAATCGTCAGAGATGACCTGAAGAACGTTGTGCTCCGCGGTGTGCGGCGGTGCAAGTTCGTGGTGGGAGATCTGACATACAGAGATCTCTCTCGCGTCCTGATTGCCGTGATCGTGCTCGACATGATCATGAACGCCTTCGAACTCCCCGCAGATCACTGATGAGCGACGGGGCGCGGGGCTCAGAGCCCCTGGCCCCAGGGCGCTCCGCTCTACTCTGTCATATACCAAACCCCAACGGGGTTATTTTTGTTTGCGGAAAGAAATCACGTAAACCAGGTAGAATGCGAGTGCACCGAACGTGTTTGCAAGGAGGTCCCAGGACGTATCACTGATGCCATTTGGCATGTCATGGAAAACATAGAGCACTATTTCCAGCAGCTCATTTGCAACCCCAAGCGCTGAAACCAGCGCAAAGAGTGAAAATGCCTCAAGTAGCCAATGCGCTTTCCAACCCAGAGATTGCTTCAAGTAATACCACAGCAAACCGGTAAAGACTCCGCCACCGAGAAAATGCGTTGTGAACGACGTATCTCGCCCCTCTATAAGCGGCGATGGCAGCCACCACGAAATCATATAGAGAACACACGCCGCGTAGAGCCAAGGCATGTAGCGCTTCGGCTCGCCACCGAAATGCTTCACCACTCGGGGCACTAAAGTGAGTATAAGCACAGGGATGGTGACGGAAAGAATGATGGCGTTAATCATAGTAACTAGTATAAAAGAAAAACGGCTCTCGCAGGAGCCGTTCCACTGTTTTTTCAAGTTATTAGCCGTTTTGCTGGTGAGCTGCTTCGACTTCAGCAGCCTTTGCGTCGAGTTCAGCTTGCTTTGCAGCTTCTTCAGCAGCTTTTGCTTCGGCTTCTTTCGCAAGCTCTTCCTTCATGCGAGCTTCAGCTTCTTCAGCCTCTTTGTCATGCACGTCGTTGACAGCTTCGCGGTCGAACTTCATACCAGACAGACGAGCACCCTTACCACTTCGCTCACGGAGGTAGCTGAGGTAGTTACGGCGAACTTTCGAACGCTTCGTGACTTCAATTTTCAGAACGAGCGGGCTATGGATGAGGAAGCTCTTCTCAACACCAACGCCTGAGGTAACCTTACGAACTGTAATACGGCTTGTAACGCTGTCTTTGCGGTCACAACGAATGACGACGCCTTCAAAAATCTGCGTGCGCTCTTTGTTACCTTCTTTAATCTTCTGGTGAACACGAACTGTGTCACCTGAACGGACGTCCACGACCTTTTTCTTCATGGACTGCTTGTTTACTTTGTCGATAATAGCAAAACTCATGTATCTCTCGCTTATTCTTTATATAACAATCGACTGTCAATTCTACCACAGATTATCTCTTATGGGAAGAGTTCAGTTCAAACTTTTTCAGCTCTTTAGTCCACCCGCGGGAAAAGGGAGTTGTAAACAAACGGACCGAGCGCAAGCAGTACGACGGCTACAATGCATATAACCGCAATCCTGCGACTACGCGAATTTGTCGCTTTCCAGAACATAAAGCCGGAGCTTACAAGTGTAGCAATTAGCAGCAGGCGATAGCTCCAAAGGATATACTCGGCTATAACCGCTGGCAACAGAACCCGTATAAATAAGCTCCCTGGTAGCCAATAGATGACGCACAGAAGCAGCAAGATAAGGCCCGTGACAGTGCTTATTTCATAAATAGTAGGACGCCATGAGGGTAATTTCACACTCCCAGTATATAATGGGTCGCATGGATTATAACAAGCTTGCACTTGACTTACACAAACAATACAGAGGCAAAATTGCCTTAAAACTTCGTGATGGCTCCGAGCTCGACAAGACGAAGCTCAGCGCCTACTACACACCAGGCGTCGCTGAGGTCAGCCGCGTCATAGCCGAAGACCCGTCGCTTTTGCCCGTTTACACGTGGACGAATAATCTTGTCGCGGTTATATCGGACGGCTCGGCCGTTCTTGGCCTGGGCGATATAGGGCCAAAAGGCGCCATGCCAGTTATGGAGGGCAAGGCTTTGCTCTTTAAGCATTTTGCGGGAATAGATAGCGTGCCTATAGTCCTCGACGTACATACGCCCGATGAAATAGTTGCCGCGGTAAAGGCCATAGCACCGAGTTTTGGGGCGATAAACCTTGAAGATATTGCCGCGCCGAAATGCTTTGAGGTCGAAGAACGCTTGAAGGCCGAGCTTGATATACCAGTTTTTCATGACGACCAGCACGGCACAGCCGTCGTCGTTCTCGCGGGTCTCATAAATGCTATGAAAGTCGTTGGCAAGAAGTTAAAGAATACGAAAGTTGTGACGATTGGCGCCGGCGCAGCTGGCACGGCTATCATGAAGCTCCTCTACAAGTACGGCGTCGGCTCGGTACTCGCCGTCGACAGTAAAGGCATCTTGTCTGACTCGCGTAGTGACTTGAACGATGAGAAAAAGGCGCTTCTGCCCTACCTCGACACCTCAGTTTCTGGCTCACTTGAAGATGCACTGCATGGTGCCGACATTTTTATAGGCGTCAGCAAGCCAGGCCTTCTCACCCCAGACATGGTAAAAACCATGGCTGAAAAACCCGTTGTTTTCGCACTCGCAAACCCAACGCCCGAAATTATGCCAGACGTCGCAAAAGAAGCCGGTGTTGCCGTTATAGCCACCGGCCGCAGTGACTTTCCAAACCAGGTCAACAACGCGCTCGCCTTCCCAGGCATATTCCGCGGTGCGCTCGACAACGGTGTAAAGAAAATTACCGACGAGCACAAAATAGCCGCGGCCGAAGCCCTTGCCGGCCTCGTCGAAAATCCAACCACCGACGAAATCATCCCATCACCGTTTGACGAGCGAGTTGTACCAGCGGTTTCAAACGTTATTCGCTAACCCTACAGGACTCTGTTAATTTCTTCAAGCGTCGTTTCACCACGGAGAACTTTGAGTAAGCCGTCTTGCAGCATGGTAACCATGCCCTGTTTTTGGGCGGTTTCTTCAATTTGCTTGACGTTGATATCGTGAACGTCACCGCGTATGAACTTCTGCACTTCGTCGTCTATGATCATCTGCTCAAATATCATCATGCGGCCTTTGTAGCCAAACGGCACCTCTTCGCTTGAACCCGGGTTGTAGAGGCGAATGTTATCAAGATCTGGCTTTTCGACACCGTCAGGAAGATCACCAAGGTTGTCACGAATCCATTGTTTCGTCGTTTCGTCTGGCTCGTATTCTTGCTTTGTCGCGTCGTCAAGACGGCGGACAAGGCGCTGCGAAACAACCATGCGGATGGCATTCGCAAATATTGGGTTTTGGCCTATCATGTCGACCATGCGGCTAAATGCGGCTGCAGCAGACGCGGCATGGAACGTGGTTAGAACCAAGTGCCCCGTTATAGATGCCTGGATAGCCGTTTTTGCCGTGTCGACATCACGAATCTCACCAATCATCACGACGTCTGGGTCAAGGCGCATGAGGGCACGCAGATTGTCAGCAAAGGTTTTGCCGCCACCCGTATCAACAGGGATTTGAGAGACACCGGGGACGGTAATCTCAACTGGATCTTCAAGGGTGATAATCTTGCGCGACGGACTATTGAGCGCGTTAATGATAGAGAATAATGTTGTCGATTTGCCTGCCCCCGTTGGTCCTACAACCATGACCATGCCGTGAGGATGTGAAATGATTTCTTCCAGGGACGCTCGGCGCTTCTTGTCGAACCCGAGCCGATCAATACTCAAAAGAGATTCGTCGAAGTTAAACAAACGAACGACAACATCCATACCAAACGTCGTGGGGATTGTTTCTATGCGCATATTGAGCGTTTTGCCCGGGTCAGCGACAGAATCGCGCTGCATATGGCCCGTTTGGGCTTCTGCTGCGGCTGTTGAGATATTTGCCCGTGATGCAAGTGCGCCAGTCAAGACACGGTATTTTTCGGGGCTAATTTCGGCAACTGGGTGCAGCGCCCCGTCAACACGCAGTCGAATACGCACCTTGTCGCGTTGATTCTCTATATGAATATCACTAGCGCCCAAGCGATCTGCCTGGTCTATGAGGTAATCGAGAATTTTGTCACTACTGACTGACTCAAGCGTGCTTGAAACGGACTGGAGCGTATCACTGTCGCCCTCTTTGGCTATTTTCACATCGTCGTACACAACTTCTTTGGGCGGATCATACCGCTGCATGAACTCCCGAAGGCCGGAATTGCTTATGAGGTAAAACAAAATACCGCTGCCTTGCTCGTTGTAGCGCTGCTCCAAGTTGCGCACGACCGACTGCGGCGTTGTCGACGTTATACAAAAGATGTAGTTTTTTTCGTCGTTGCCAGCCTCAAGCGGAACGATATGCCCGTCATACATTTCGCGAATGGTCATAACGTCCGGCACAAGTGGCGCCGTTGTCGCAAGCCCACGCGTATCGAGATACTGCAAACCAAGCAACGCAGCACGCTGCTGCGTCGAGCGCTCATCCTGATCACGGTAGCGCCGTGCTTGTTCTTCTTCGTTCATTACAGCTATTGTAGCAAATAAACGCAAGCATTTTAAGGTGGTAGTATAGGTACATGCCAGAAATCATTGTCCTCGCGCACAATATTCGTTCCACATTTAATGTCGGTTCAATTTTCCGCACCGCTGACGGTTTTGGAGTAAAAGAAATTATTTTGAGCGGCTACACCCCTTATCCAACATTTCCAGGCGACGTTCGCTTGCCGCACCTTGCGGAGAAAATTACGAACCAAATACACAAAACCGCGCTTGGTGCCGAAACCACCGTGCGCTTTCGTTTTGAGTCCGTACCGCCACTTGATGAGCTGAAGAAGCACGGGTACCGATTGGTGGCGCTGGAGCAATCACTAGACAGCACCTTGCTTCATACCTACCATGCACCAGACAAGATCGCCTTACTTCTAGGAGAAGAAGTCGACGGAATTAGTCCTGATTTACTCACAAAGTGTGATGACACCGTTGAGATTCCCATGCGCGGAGAAAAGGAGTCATTTAACGTGAGCGTCGCGGCGGCACTCGCACTTTACCAATTCTCTGTTATAGACTACAATACACCTCGTAAGGTATGAAAAAACCAACACCAAAAACTGTCTTCCATACAAGCCGCGTGCTTTTGTTCAGCCTTCTTGCTGTCGCTTTGCTTGTCGTACAAGGCAGTTCAGGCAACGCGCTCTCTCTGACGTACCAGAAGAATGATGTTCTCGCATATGCGTCAAACATGACTATTGCCGATCTTTTAAAGGAGACGAACGTCTCACGAGCTGAGAGCAGACTTGCCCCGTTGACGCTCAATAATTCGCTGAATACTTCGGCTCAGCTCAAGGCAAATGACATGGTTGCCAATAACTACTGGTCCCACACCGCCCCTGACGGCACACAGCCCTGGTATTGGTTCGATAAAGCTGGTTACGCCTACGCTATAGCAGGCGAAAATTTGGCGTATGGGTTTAGTACGGGTAAGGAAGTTGAGGCCGCCTGGATGTATAGCCCCACACACAAGGCAAACGTGCTTGGTGATTACGAAGACATAGGCTTTGGCATAGCAAGCAGCGCTAATTTTCAAGGTCACGCAAATACGGTTGTTGTTGCACACTATGGGAAGCCGCGCACCGATACCGTCGCCGCGACAACCGAACAGGCTGTGACGCCCGGTGAAACAACCAGCACGAGCACTAATCAGCCCGCCAGCACTTCTACTTCGACCTCTGTTCTTGGGCTAATCAAGAGTGGCGCAACACCGGCATTCGCACTGGTAAGCATAGGGTTGATTGCCCTTGCGGCAGCAGGATTCGGTCTCGCACACCGTGCATTCCTAAAGCATGCTTTACGTGAAGGCAAGCAATTCGCCGCACATCATCCACTTATAGACGCGACGGCCATATTTGTGACGCTTGGCATTGTCCTGACGACGACAGCCGGGTATCTTCTCTAGAAATTATTTCAAAACGACACAATCGGTGCCATAGATATTCTCAATTCGTTCAAGCAGCCCCTCGGCCGGCTCAATACGAAACGGAAGTCGCAGCGCGGACTTCTTGTCTGCACCAAGTACGAGAATGATCTCATTGTCACCTGGAAATTCGTTAAGCGTTTTCTTAAGCGTTAGCAACGCATCGTGATCATCGGGGTCCTTCACGTGGACGAATAACTTTTTCGGGGTATCATCGACAGGAACGTACGTCACATTTGATGGCTCAACGGTTGGCGTCTCTTTCGTTGTCGCTTGTTTTGCCTTTGGTGTCTTCATCTTCTTGCCGGACGATTTATAGGTATCAAGTTCCTCGTTTGTCACAAACGTCACCTCGTCGGCTATAACCTTTGGTTCGCCCAGCGAGTTCCCTTGCCTGTCGGTACTCGAAACTTTGCCAGCGACTTTTACAACCGCATCTTGAGTAAGCCGTTCACCTATGGTTTCAAACAACTTCGGGAAAATAATCACTTCGCCGTCACCAGACTTGTCTTCCACCCTCAGAAAGGCCATTTTACTGCCGTTCTTCGTGACAATACTCCGGATAGTACTCAGAACCCCCCCGACAACAACGCTCTTTTTATCATGCCCGACTTCGAGGCTGCCCATAGGTACCGTCTGCTCAGCAAAATAATCATCGTACATATCAAGCGGATGAGCGCTAAGGTACAGTCCAAGTAGTTCGCGCTCCCATTGCAGACGCTCGCGCTCATGATGTTGTTCCGGAGATGTTTCTATAGTTATATCTGGTATTTCAACGACTGCGCCCAGCCCTCCGAAAAGGTCAGCTTGGTTACTTGCCGCGTCTTTCTGCATCCGCGAGGCATAGGCAACAATAGCGTCGAGGTTAAACAACAAGTCTGAGCGTGATCCAAAGGCATCAAATGCGCCCGCTTTAATGAGTGATTCCCAAGCCTTGCGATTAAACCGACTAGTGCTAACGCGTCGTGCAAAATCACTTACACTCGCATACGGTCCGTCTTCGTCGCGAGTACGAAGTATCTCTTCAACGGCAGCGGTCCCAACGCCCTTCACCGCCGCCATCCCAAACCGAATCTTCTTCTCATTTGGCACAACTGCAAACTCCACGAACGACTGGTTGACATCTGGCGCCAGCACCGTTATGCCTGCATGTCGGCACTCAGTAATCTCTATAGACAGCCGGTCAATATCGTCTGCATCGCTCGTCATAAGCGCTGCCATAAACGCATCTGGGTAGTGTGCTTTGAGGTATGCCGTCCAGTACGCAATGAGTCCGTAACACGCGGCGTGCGCTTTGTTAAACGAGTAGTCGGCAAATGGCTGAATCTGTCCCCATAGCGTTTCCGCCTGCTTTTTCGTCAACCCCTGCTTAGCACACCCCTCTATAAACTTCGGCTCTTCCGCCGCCATAATATCGCGCTTCTTTTTCCCGATGGCTTTGCGCACAAGGTCAGCTTCGCCTGGCGTGTAGCCAGCAACCATTTGGAGAAGCTTGATAATCTGCTCCTGGTAGACCATAACGCCATACGTATCGCTCAGTATTGGTTCAAGGGTTTTGTGCAAGTACTCAACCGATGCCGGGTTGTTTTTGCCTTTAATAAACCGTGGAATCTCGGCCATTGGCCCTGGGCGGTAAAGCGCCACCATGGCAATGATATCCTCAAATTCAGTTGGCTTCAGCTCTTTCAGGTAACGCTTCATGCCAGCAGACTCAAGCTGGAATACACCGGTCGTATCACCTGATTGTAGCAGCTCAAACGTCGTAGCGTCGTCAAGCGGGATGGTGCCAAGGTCAATAGTGTTTTTATATACCTTCTTTATAATACGGAGCGCATTGTTAATGATAGTGAGGTTAGAAAGACCCAAAAAGTCCATTTTTAGCAGCCCAAGCTCTTCGACCGGGCCCATAGGGAACTGTGTCGCCACGACGCCTTTTTGCGCCATTTCAAGTGGCGCGAACTTTACAATGTCATCTGGCGCAATGACAACACCGGCAGCATGAATACCATGCGAACGAATAGTCCCCTCAAGCCGGACTGCGAAGTCTATCACGCGCTTTGCCGTCTGGTTCCCTTCGTACTCTCTTCGCAGGTCGGGATCTTTTTCTATACTGACGCTTAGCGGTATGTGCCTTCCCTGCACTGGTTGCGGTATAAGCTTTGCAAGCCTGTCTGCTTCACCATAAGGAACCTGAAGCACCCGGGCAACATCACGTACTGCGGCTCGCGCCGCCATTGTGCCAAAAGTCGCAATGTTCGCCACACGCTCGGTGCCATACTTTTCAACACAGTACTGAATAACCTCGTCGCGCCTGGTGTCCTGAATGTCAACGTCGATATCCGGCATGGATATGCGAGACGGGTTCAAGAATCGTTCAAACATGAGCGAGTACTTCAGCGGATCAAGCTCGGTAATACGCACAGCATAGGCAACTATAGATCCGGCCGCAGAACCTCGCCCCGGGCCATAAATAACACCACGGTCCTTTCCCCAGTTAATAAAGTCTTGCACAATCAGGAAATACCCGTTGTAGCCCATGCTTTCTATAACGCCCAGCTCGTAATCGGCGCGCTCAATAACTTCCGTAGAAAGCAACTTTCTTGCTTGTTTTTCGTCAAGCGTCGAAGCTTCCTCGGGCGTCTTGCCGCCGTAGCGCCATGCTAACCCTCGCCACACCATTTCATGCAAATACGTTCTCTCGTCATAACCTTTTGGCGTTGGAAAGCGTGGGATAAGAATTTTACCAAATTCAAATGTCACGTCGCACCTGTCTGCAACCTCTTTCGTGTTGCGGATAATCTCTGGGTGCTCTGCGCCCCATCGTTCTATAACGTCCTTCGGATCGGTCACGTGCAAGTGAAAGTCGCGAAGTGTCATGCGATCTTCGTCGGCCAAATATGCCCCCGTACCGACACAAAGAAGCACTTCATGCGCCTCCTGATCTTCTGCTCGAACATAGTGCGCGTCACTCGTGACAATGCACTTTATACCAAGCTCTTCACCAAGCTTGAACATATACTCATTTACTTTTCGCTGTTCCGCATACTCGTTATGGTCTTGAATCTCAAGATAGTAGCGATCGCCAAAGACTTTCTTGTACCAACTCGCGACTTCTTTTGCACCTTCGTAATCATCATTTTTTAGGTATTCACTAATCTCGCCGCCAAGACAGGCGCTTGAAGCAATCAGCCCTTCGTTATATTTCTCAAGCAAATCATGATCGATTCGCGGTTTGTAGTACATGCCATCAAGATTCGCTATAGTGCTCAGCCGCATAAGATTTTGGTACCCCTTGTTATTCATGGCAAGTAGTACGAGGTGATACCTCGCCTTGTCCTTTGCAGGGTCCCTATCGTGAATTGTCCTGGTTGCAACGTAAGTCTCTATGCCGATGATTGGCTTTATATCGGCAGCTTTACAGGCCTTATAAAACTCAATCGTCCCGGACATCGTTCCGTGATCGGTCATGGCAACGGCATGCATACCCATATCTTTCACACGCTGCACTAATTCACCAACTTTTGTCAGACCGTCAAGCAAACTATGGTGTGTGTGGTTATGCAAATGAACATAATCCGACGCCACTAAGTCCTTCACAGGGTTTGCCTTTCCTCCACTCATAACTACGTTCCATTATAAAACAACAGCACCTGTAATGGTGCTGTGATAAATACCTTTGCCCTAACGCTACCGCTGAAGTGTCTCAACAAGCCTTTCTATGAGTGGCCAGTCGACAAAGTTAGATAATATCCAAATAATCGCCGCTATAACAACCGTGCCACCGAGAAATGTGCCGAGTCCAAAGAAGACGCCTCGAAAGAAATTCAGCTTGTATATACGTAGGCGTTTTGAGTAGAGGTCATTGAACATATCCTCCAAATAGACTTGCTTTTCACTCGCAAGTTTCTTCTTCTCTTTAGCAACCTTCTTTTCAAGCTTTTCAGGCATACGAAGGCTAATTAACTACTTTGCCTTTGACGGCGGGTTATTGAATCCCTCTTTAGCGCCTTTCACTGCGCTTTCGGCTCGCTCGCGTAGATCCTTTGCCTGCGTCTCTAGCTCGCCCTTGACTTCTTCAGCCTTCTTCATTGTTTCTTCAGCCTTTTCGGTCGCGACTTTCTTAACATCCTGGGCCGGTTTTTCGGTCTTTGACTTTACTTCATCGGCCTTTTTCTTAATATCAGCGCGCGTTTCTTTGCCGCTCTTGGGTGCAGTTAAAAGTGCGGCGACACCGCCTACGATTGCTCCAAACAATGCACCGAGTGCAAACTTTCCTTTTGCCATTCTAGTTGTCCTCCTTCTTACTACTTTTTTTTGACTTCATGATGTGCTCACTAAAGAACTTGGCTATAAGCGCTGGCGAGATGAGCTTCCCAGCCGACGCAGCAAGATTGCTCACTTTGTCAACGGCCGACTGCGTTGTTGTCGCAATCATGCGTATTTGCCGCGTCACCCGTATGAGCTGGAACGTGAGTATGATTGCAAGAACAAGAAACAGCGCTAAGAAGATCGATAAGATTATGACAAGTATTTGCATTGCGTCCATAGTTCTATTCTACCTTTTTATGTTTACGTGTCTACCTTATTATTTTAGCACGAGCACTTTAAAAAGTCAAGTGACGCCTCAGCTATTACTCCGAGAATACCACGTCACCAGCCAGGTGCCCTGGTTTGTCAAATACGTGATTACCCTCGACCTTCAACGAAGTAACGTCTTTGAGCGAAGGAATTACTTTAAAACGCTTGTCAAAGTCATCTATAAATTTGTAGTAGTGGCTGTCAAGTTCTATGCGGGGCAGCGTCTTGATTCTCTGTTTGAGCTGAAAGTCACCGTCAATTTCAAATGCGTCTGAACGCATCAGCAGCAATTCATTTGTCGTTTTGACCGGCATGAACCGCGAACGCGGCACTTCTATAGCCGTCGCGCCCTCGAAAACCTCTATAGCTGAGCCCATAGCTGACTCAAGCTGGATAACTTCGGGTGATTCGGGATTTGTTGGGTCAATCGTCTTTAGATTACGAATCAGTGGCAGCTCCAATACCCCGTCCGTCTCTTCGAGCACCTCATGGAGTCTATGCAGGTTTATCCAAATATTATTCGTGTTGAAGAAGACGTAGCGGTTTTCGTCAGTAAAGTATTCCATCTCTTCCGGCGCTGTCTGAGCAGACTCACGGAGAATAATTCTTCCGTCGGTTTTTCTAATAGCAAGGTGTCCGCCCTTACGGTCGTTCACGCTGCGGCGGCAAACTTCCATAGCAAATGATGCGCCGCTGTCGGCAAACCACCCGGCAATTCTTCCATCAACCGTGGCGCCAAGATTATCACCGTTTGAAATAAAGGCGTATTCGAAACCCTCTTTAATAAGCTCGTCCAAAATACCCGTGCTCCAGAGCGCGGGGTACACATCACCGTGGCCCGGTGGGTTCCATTCTAGCTCCGGGTTGTCAGGCCACTCGGCCGGAGAGAGGTCGTTGGCATATATCTTCGGGTTGGAATTTTGCAAAAAGTCGAGTGGCAAATTGCCGACCTTTATGTCCTCGTGCTTTTTGAGGTATTTTGCTGTGTCGCTGCGTGTCCGAAAGCTGTTCATGAAAATAAGTGGCAAGCGAGCAGCGGTCTTCTCACGGGTATGCATAATCTGACCAACCATAATATCCAAAAAAGTTTTATTATCGCGTACTGGCAGCAGCGTTTTTGCCTTATCGAGCCCCATGGATGTACCAAGC
Source organism: uncultured bacterium (assembly GCA_964293235.1). Taxonomy (GTDB): domain Bacteria; phylum Patescibacteriota; class Saccharimonadia; order Saccharimonadales; family Saccharimonadaceae; genus JAPUDS01. The sequence goes on from CAXYYW010000003.1 coordinate 14,903, forward strand.
CCACCATTGAGCTTAATAACAACGGTTTTCTGCAGAGCGCTCGTCGATACTTCCTCGCTTACGTCTATGTCGGTAAGCTTTGGCAAGCTCTTCACTGGAAGTATATCGTCCTCACGAATGATGCCGGTTGCGCCGCTCACGAGAGCATGGTAATGACTGGCAAAAACCTTAATGGCCGTCGAATCAACTCCAGCCGCCTTCATTTTCTGGATGGCTTTATCTAGATTGCGTTGATGCTCTGAGTCGAGATCGGGAGCTATCATAGTACACTCCTTTTAAGTTAGCTTTTCCTTTATAAGCTTCTGCGCTAGTGCAGGGTTCGCCTTGCCAGCTGATTTTTTCATGACTTGCCCAACGAGGAAGCCTATAACCTTATCATTGCCTGATTTCATATCTGCGACGGCTTTTGCATTTGCAGCGTCAGCTAGTACTTCGTCAACAATAGCTGCTATGGCGCCTTCGTCGCTGACCTGCAAGAGGTTTTTTTGTTCTGCGACCGCTCGTGGTGACGCACCACTTTCTGCGACTTCAATGAGCACTTCCTTTGCAGCGGTCGAACTTAACTCATTTGCCTCAACCATGACAGAGAGTTCGGCGAGATTTTCGGTTGTAAGTTTCACGGTGTCCGTGTCAGTTTCGTCACCCACGACAACGCTGGAAAGCCAGTGAGCCGCGCGAACAGCCGTCGCGTTTCCATGCACTTTCTGGAGATCAAGTACCATATCGGCATAGGCGCGCTTTGCAAGCAAGGACTGCACGACAGAGCCATCTAAGCCGAGTTCTTTAAATGCAGCCCGGTAAACATCAGGCAACGTTGGAAGTTCGGCGCGGACTTCTTCAATATAGGCTTCATCGAGCCGAATCGGAGGCAAGACGGCATCTGGGAAATAGCGGTAGTCGTGTGCGTTTTCTTTGCTTCTCTGACTAAAGGTTTGCTGCCTGTCTTCGTTCCAGCCACGGGTTTCCTGAACTATCTTTTCGCCCTTTTCAAGTAGCTTCGTCTGGCGCGCAACTTCGTATTCAACCGCGCGCTCAACCGCCTTAAACGAATTGAGGTTCTTTGTTTCAGTTCGGGTACCGAGTGGTTCGCCTTCCTGGGCAATAGACACATTCACGTCAAAACGCATATTGCCGTAGTACAAGTTGCCAAACGTCACATCGGCGTACGTCATAAGCAAATACAGTTCCTGTGCGTACACCTTCGCTTCTTCTGCAGAATGCATATCCGGCTCGGAAACTATCTCTATAAGTGGCGTACCTGCACGGTTCAGGTCCACGAGGCTGTAGTCAGCACCCGTTGGATGCGTCAATTTGCCTGCGTCTTCCTCCATGTGCGCATGATGGACACGAACTTGTTTTTCGCTGCCATCACTCAGACGAATTGTCACTACACCCGGGCCAATAGTTGGCTCGGCGAGCTGTGATATCTGATAGCCCTTCGGCAAATCGGGGTAAAAATAGTGCTTTCGTTCAAATCGGCTGACAAGGTTTATTTCGGCGCCCAGAGCAATCCCTGCTCGCACGGTGAGTCGAACAGCCTCTTTATTGAGCACTGGAAGCGTCCCTGGCAAACCAAAACATATTGGGCTCACGGTAGTATTTGGTTCAGCGTCACGTGCGTCGTTGTCCGCGCCGTTAAACAGCTTCGTCTTTGTCTTGAGCTGTACGTGACACTCTATGCCGATAGTTGGGATATATGTGCTCATAGCGCACCCAGGTCTTTCAGTGCATACTTTAGGCTTGCAAGCGCCTGGCGAGTAATCTTTGGTGTCAAGCGAACATTGTCTTCATGCGCAAGTTTGTTTCGTAGTTTGTGTGCCGCCCACACTGCATCGCGTTTCGTAAGTACCCTGCCGGCTGACGTCATTCGCTCACCCATGGTTGAGCCTTTGTAGCCGCGCTCTCTTAGCGCACGGTCAAGAAGCTTGTCAGCATTCATGACAGCAAGTTGCCAAGTTCCAGATTCATTCGTGAGCGATAGTTCTATGGTTAGCCAATCACGCTGGTATTTCTCTTTATTCAAACCTTTTGACGATCGCCGGGTCAAAACAACGACAACGAAGACGAAGATCGCAACCACCAACACGCCAAGCAATAATAGGAGAGG
>CAXYYW010000004.1:0-16500 GCA_964293235.1 uncultured bacterium
TCACGAACAGGAGCGCACATGGGATTATTTATCGGTCAAAACGAAAAGCGGAGCGAATTACAAAGCAAAATCATTGCTGATCTTCAGCAAAAAGCGCAGCAGACGAGTAGTGACGAGGGTGAATATAAAGAACCAGAGGCGCGATATCTTGAAAATCAACATGAAACCAGAGCAGCTGGTGTTGTTATAGGCCTTCTGCTGTTCATGCTCGCGGTCGTTATAATCTTTATCGTCGCGCGAAGCTAATCGTCTGAGTTTGGCTTGTCGAGAGCAAGTGGCTCAACACCCGTCGTTGTGCCGGCAATCTTCACGACATCTTTGTCCATACGCGCGAGATTTTTATGCGCAGCATTGAAGTGTCCAACGGTCGTGCCAAGCGTGTTGCCTAGCTTCTGCATATACGTTTCGTGAGCGGCAATATGCTTGCCGAGATCCGCGACGCGTTTCTGAATATCCTTCGCCTGCTCTTCTATTTGTAGACTCTTAAGTCCCTGAAGCACCGTCTGCAAGTATGCGAGCAGTGTCGTTGGACTGACAATGATAACTTTCTTATCTATAAATGCATACTCTATAAGGTCGCGCGCATTCGTGCCCGTCGCTCCAACGTTGTTTGCAAGCAGGTCGTAGTAAATAGCCTCGCTCGGTATGAACATGAAGGCATAGTCGAGCGTGTTCTCGTTTGGCCGGATGTATTTGCTCGTTTCATCTATGCGGTTCTTCAGGTCGGTCTTAAACAACTTCACGAGATTTTCGCGCTGCGTCTTGTCTTTTTCTTCGACCAAGCGGTTGTAGTTTTCAAGGCTGAACTTTGAATCTATAGGGATGATGCGGTTTTTGTCGAGCTTTATGACGGCGTCGACTATCTCGCCATCTTTAAACTTGTACTGTGTTTCATAGACATGCGGCGGCAAGACGTTTCCAAGTACCGTTTCTAGGTAATACTCGCCCAAACCACCGCGCTGTTTTGGGTTTTGCAGGACGTTTTGCAGCGTTTTCAGCTCGTCCGCAACGTCGACGACACGTTTGTTTGTGTCTTTGAGCTCGGTCAAACTCTTCGTTATTTCGGAGATAACTTTGTTCGTTTCGTTTGACTGACGCATCATGAGCGCTTGATTTTTGTCGAGGCGATCGCTCACCGTCGCCTGCAAATTATCTTTCAGCAAACCAACGCTTCGATTTAGCTCAGTAATATCCTGCTTTAACAGCTCTGCGCCAGGTTGGCGCTGCAAGGAATTTAATTTTGCGAGCAAAAAAGCCGTCACGGCAACAAACCCGACGACCATCACGACCAAGACCACCACGAGAAGCGTTTCCATGTCTTCAGTATAACACTAGGAGTCCGAGCAAAGTGGCTACTCGTAGGCATTTTCGAGGCGACGACGTGTTATATTCCACGCCGTGGGATATAGCAGGACTAGAGAACAACGAGCAGTCGCATCAAAATAACGACAACGACTATAAGAGCTATAGAGACGACAAATTTTTGCAGCGATGCAAGCCACGTGTACAGCGCGTATGCAACCGCAAAGAGGCCCATGCTCCAGAGAAGACCGACCCACCACGCGTCAGCTATAAACCACAGCGTAACCGTCCACAGCGTCGCAAAGGCTGCAAGTACAACCAGGAGCGGGCGAAAGATATTTGCGCGTATGAGCATGAAAAGTCCGACGATACCAACGAGGATATACGCAATTATCCAGGCAGTTAGCCCCGAGTTTGAACAGACAGATTGCGTGTCGGCAGAACGGCAAAAGACTGGTTCGAGCACCCAGTTGTGTATACCAAGCGTCAGTAACCAGCCGAGCACTCCGACAAAGGCACCCACGGCAAGCACCGTATAAAGTGTGCTGCCTCCGGCGACGTACGCTGGTTTTTCCTGAATATCACTTCCCCGTGCCATAGTATGTTTTATTATTGCGCCACCGACCCATATTGTCAACTTACGTCAAATGTGTCGTGCTTGTGCTTATAGTCACGTCGATATTTAACATACCACAGCGTACCGACGAGCCCAGCAGCAATACCGCCAATTATGTCGAGCGGGGTGTGAACGAGTGCGAGCACCCTTGCTACCCCCATAGCGAGAGTTAGCGCCATAAGGCCATAGGCCGTCTTTTTATAGGGCGTGAGGACAAAAACTGCCATAACAACAACGGTCGCGACAAGCGCGTGGTCAGATGGAAAACCGGGATTATTTATAAAGGCCGCTCCAGCCTCAACACCCTCCTCTATAAATGGACGCGCTTGCTGGATAGGCAGCAGACTTATAAGTTTTGCTGCAAGCAGCGATGTGAGACCGGCCATGAGCACATAGGGCGTTAGTACTTTTAGATTTGGCTTTTCTTTAACAAGCCAGTAAATGCCGACTGCGGCAGACAGCAAAACAATTGCTATAAGTCCACCATCGGCGAAGAGACGGATGAGCATTAACGGGCAGCCTCGTAGCGTTCACGTGTCTTTTGCCAGTCTACGACCTCCCACCACGCCTTCACGTAGTCGGCACGGTTATAGGTGTAGTCGAGGTAGTAGGCATGCTCCCAGACATCAAGTCCGAGTACGGGCGTTGCGCCGCCGTTCATGATTGGATTGTCCTGATTCGCCGTCGTAACTATAGAGAGATCTGGCTGGAGCCACGCCCAACCACTGCCAAATACCCCGAGCGCTTTCGCTGAAAACTCATCAACGAAGCCCTGAAATGAGCCGTATTTGGCCTCTAGGCCGCTCAAGAGGTCGCCAGACGGGCTTTTGTCACTGTTCGGTGAGAGACACTGCCAAAAGAGCGTGTGATTATAGTGACCTCCGCCGTGATTTCTGACCGCTGTACGGACCGCTTCTGGCGCTGTATCGAGATGCATTATGAGTTCCTCGAGTGATTTGCCTTGCAATTCCGGCGCACTTGCCACCGCTGCGTTGAGCTTGTCAACGTACGTCTGGTGGTGTTTCGTGTAGTGCAATTCCATAATGCGCCCCGAGATATATGTCCCAAACGCATCATAGTTATAGTCAAGTTTTGGAAGTTCAAAAACCATACAAGCCCTCCTGTTTACCAAGCCTATTATACGCCCCTTAAGCTTTGGTCTGCTCGACGTCTGCCTGGAGAGCAATCTTTTCAACAGGCATGTTGCTACCTGGTTCAAAGCGATAAATAAGCACCTGACCAAACTTCATTTCAACGTCAGCAATCCCTTCGTCAGACACATTATCAAGGTACTTCATGAGTGCGCGTATAGAGTTGCCGTGCGCGACCATAAGAAGGTTTTCGCCCGCCTGCAACTTCGGCAGCATCTCGTTTTCAAAGTACGGGATTACTCGCTCGTAAACCTGCTTCAGATTCTCGCCGCCTTCAACCGGAAAGTCCCAGCCACGACGAAGACCGGTGAACGTTTCTTCACTGACGGCTTTTTGTACGTCCCACTTATTCATGCCGGTGTATTTGCCGTAATCACGTTCGTTGATGGCCGCATTCGCCGTCTTCGGCAAATCGTTCAGCTCAGGCTTGCCCATGCCGCGTATGATGCCCTGCAGTGTTTCCTCGGTCCGTTTCAAAACAGAGGTGTAGATTTCGTCGAAATGAATATCTGCCGGAATAGTTCGGCCAATTTCCTCGGCGTCTTTTGCGCCTTTTTCCGTAATGCTAACGTCAGTCAGCCCCGTCCACTTGCCCAGCAAGTTCCATTCGCTTTCGCCATGGCGAGTTATTACTAGTAATCCTTTAGTGTTTGAAAAATCAGTCATGTCTTTAATTATACAGGAGGGGCTTGCCCCTCCAAGCCTACTTCGAAGTAAATTCGAAATAGGCTTTCCTTCCCCTAAAGATCGTCTATTAACTCATGCTTCGCAGCTTCCTGAAGTTTAACCTTATTGCTTTCAGAAATGACGAAAGTCCCGTACCGGTAAACCGGACGGGACCAACGCCTGACGCGAGCTACGAGCTATCACCCGTGGGTTCAGCATGAGCCTTGTCGTACTCTACGATGAGAGTAGCAGGGCCCAGTTTGCCACCCGACTCATCCCCGCGATAGATGATCCACCAATGGATGTGCAGGACTCGTTGCCCGGCCATCACATACTGGTTGAGGCTCAGGTTCAGGGGCACGGAGCTGTCATACCATGGGATATGGACAACAAGCTCCTTCACCGCACCGAACATGTCATCGTCAAGCTCCATGAAGTGCTCCATATGGCTGACAGGGATGACGAAGTAATGCTGGTTCGGGACCTCCGAAATGACTTTGATCAGGTAGTAGCGACCACATGAACTGGTTGCAACCACCTTCACATTGCCGTTGGAGGGACAGAACGGACACCCTTCTTTGACGATAGGGCCGTTGAGGATGGAACGTGTAGCAATCACGACACACCTCACCTTTCCTTTGCTCTTAATGCGGACCGTCCGCATCAGGCTAACTGTATATTATAGCATATTTTATATATTTTGTTAAGTACCCTAACTGCCTAACAGATGGTAAACTGGTATATATGAGTTATTTAATCCAAACAATTACAGCACGACAAATTTTAGACAGCCGCGGGAATCCGACGGTTGAAGCCGACGTAGTCCTTGAGGGCGGTGTTATGGGCCGAGCAGCCGTTCCAAGCGGCGCGAGTACCGGTTCACAGGAAGCCCTGGAGCTCCGCGACGGCGAGAAAGCCTTTGGTGGCAAGGGCGTCATGAAAGCGGTCAATAACGTCAAAACCGTCATAGCCCCGGCTTTGCTCGGCAAAGACGCGAGTGATCAAAAAGCACTCGACGAAGCCATGTTTGCACTCGACGGCACGGAAAATAAGGCAAATCTCGGTGCAAACGCAATTCTTTCAGTCAGCCTTGCGGCTGCAAAGGCCGTTGCAAATGCAAAGAACGTTCCACTCTGGAAGTACGTTGCGGAAATGACCGAAACAACTAGCCCAAGCCTACCGCTCCCTATGATGAATGTCATGAACGGTGGTGCACACGCGGCTTTTGCCACTGACATACAAGAGTTCATGATTGTCTGCAAGGGCGCTTCAACTATTAACGAAGCTGTCCAAATGGGCTCAGAAGTCTTCCATGCGCTCGCAAAGGTCCTGAAAGATCATGATTATCCGACAACGGTTGGCGACGAAGGCGGCTTCGCACCGCGAGTCCATAACGGTAATCATGAGCCACTCAAGCTGCTCATGGAGGCTATTGCAAACGCCGGCTATACGCCAGGAACCGACATAGTCTTTGCTCTTGACCCGGCCGCAAGTGAGTTTTACCATGACGGCATATACGACCTAAAGTGTGAGGGTCAGCAACTCTCGAGCGAGCAAATGGTTGATTGGCTCGTCAGCCTCGTTGAAGAGTTTCCAATAGTCAGTATTGAAGACGGCCTGGCTGAGAACGACTGGGAAGGCTGGAAGCTTCTCAATAGCAAGCTTGGTGACAAAATCCAGCTCGTCGGTGATGACCTGCTTGTCACGAATACGAAATTGCTTCAACGTGGCATAGAGGAGAAGGTTGGCAACGCTATACTCATAAAACCAAATCAAATTGGTTCGCTCACCGAGACTGTTGCGGCCGTGAAGATGGCTCAAGCCGCTGGCTGGAACACCGTCATGAGCCACCGCTCAGGTGAAACCGAAGACACAACCATCTCGCATCTCGCCGTGGGCCTTGCCTGTGGCCAAATAAAGACTGGCTCGCTTTCACGAACCGACCGTGTCTCGAAGTACAACGAGCTCATGCGTATAGCCGAGTTCGACAGCGAGCTTCAGCTTGCAAAACCATTCTAAGCGGGCTTGACAAATGCGCCGAAAACGGCGGTGCCGATAGCATAGTTCTCGTTAATGTCGGCTTTACTTAAGGAGGCAGGGTCAAATCCTGCCTTTTTGAGCATGTCAGCCATATCTTCAAAATGCAGGGATATAGGGTGCGCGGTATTCGTTGCCGTGTCTACCCAGTCAAAGAAACGGAACGTCCCGCCTGACTTCAGCGCACGGTAAATATTGCGAAAGATTTTTTCCGGGTCGTCGGTATGCTGCAATACGTTATACATGAGCACAGTGCCGTAATGGTCGGGGTCAAGCTGGTCAAGTGCTTCTCCTTTTTCCTGAATATACGTGATTCCAGACGCTTCATAGCGACGAGCGACCCAGAGTGGGTAGTGGCACGGATCGGCCACGTCAAGCGGTGCTGATTGCCGCTTCGCCTTCAGGAGCAACGAGACTGGGCCTCCTCCAACGTCCAAAACCGGTTCGTTATGGAAGTCGAGGTTATATGGCGAATTTCCATCGTGAAAGAATTCCAGCCCCATGTATTTGGCATAGACAAGCTGCTTCATTTCTTCGCCAAGCGTATTGCCGCAATCACCCCAGAACCCTGCTTCTTCGGCCTGTGCTTCTTCCCATGTGTGTTCGTGATGACTGTGGCTCATAAATCCCCCTTGTATGTGCCTAAAATCGTATCGTATAGTCCCGCTGAAAACAAGTCATGAAACCGTTAATGCCCGTTACCGTAGTCGGATAACGGGCACAACAAAAATGTGTTGTGGTGGGACATTTAAAGCTGGACGAATAGTTTTTGGTGAGTTTTTGTTTTCGTTTCGCTTATGCCATAACTGTACACCCCGCCAGAAATTAGCACAAGTATTTTGTCAGAAAATACAACGCTTGATATATACTATGAATATGAAAGATTTTTTCCCAAAAGCAGTACATCCACCAAAACTCGTAAAACCCTACGCACCCGTGCTCGGCTATATTGCCGCAGGCATATTGGCAGTCTTTGCCATAGTTCACCTCTTCCGTATAGACACGCTCGTCGACATAGTCGACAAACTGCTCCCGGGCGGTAGTACCGCAGCCGGCTGGTTTGTTGTGGTCGTTGTTCTCGCAGAGGTCTTCGCGTTGCCATTCCTACTCCGCACAAAACTAAGCCCAGCGGCACACATAGCCAGCGGTTTTATGACCATACTCGCCCCACTCATGTGGACCTTATTTGCCATTTGGTCATATGGTAGCGAGTTCTCCACGGGACAGCTTGGCGAATTTATTGACGTCCCGAGCGCCTGGTTTGTTATAGTACTCAATTTCGTCTGGCTCGGCTTTAACTTCTACACGATCTGGGCCCTCGGATACAACAACCTGCGCGTCAAAGACATCTTGAGAAAATAGTTCACACTCTGTTATACTGTCACTTGCCCAAATTATTGGGGAGTCGCCAAGTGGTAAGGCACTGGGTTCTGGTCCCAGCATTCGGGGGTTCGAATCCCTCCTCCCCAGCCATGAAAATCGTCAGACCTTGTTGGTCTGGCGTTTTTCATAGTGCGGATGAACGGGATTCGAACGGAAAGCCCAGTGAACTTCCCCGGACCCGAAGCCCGAAAGTTGCATGTCTGCAAGTTTCGGGTCATGAGCGAAGCGAAATGAGGCGAATCCCTCCTCCCCAGCCATACTTCGCACAATGAGGAGACAGAGGAAGAATAGCTTTGTTACAATAACGGTATGGCAGTTGATGTTATGAAAAAACAGACGAACACAGATAGTAGCAAAAAGCGATGGCTTGTATATGGGCTAGTTGGCTTAGTGTTTGGACTATTCGACTATTATTTTCAGCAAATAGCTCAATCAGACACCTCCTTAGCGACGCGGATTATGATTATCTACGGCATCTGGCTTGTCCCGCTTATTCCGATTGCACTCTACGAGGCAAAGGGGTCTCGTTCTGAACTCAAAACTGCGCTTGCGTGCGCGTTTACGTGGAGTGTCGCAATCATTGTGTATTATCTCTATATGGCAATTGAACTCATTATCATAGGCAAAGATACCCGCCCTGAACTGCATTTCAGCAACTCTAGCGATCCATACTACTGGTCTAACCTAGGTCAAGTTCTTAGTAATGACATGGGAGGTGGCATGCTCGAATGGATTACGCTTGCTCTAGTTGGCGGTGGACTAGTTGGGTTGTGTATCGGATTTCTGTATAAGGCTACGGCAAAACGCAAAATTAAGGTTGAGAGCAATTAATCACCTTTTTATTATGCTCGAATGTGATGAGGAGACAGAGGAAGGAAAACCTAATTTGCTTGCGCTTTTGTTTTAAAAGCTGTTCTGATCATAGAGTTTAGAGTTCATTATTCAACCTCCGACGGGTCGATGATACTAACCGTCCCGTTATAGTAACGGATTCCTAGTTCTTCTAGTTTTTGCCCAACTCTGATGAAATCCGACAAAAGGGGTTCCCGACGCGAGACTTGTACCCAGCCACGTTATGACCCACCTTTACGGTGGGTTTTAACGTGGCTAGAGGGATCCGAACGACTATCACGAAATTAGTTATGTTGTATCATAGAATCATGACAAAGAACCAGCAGACAGGTAAGATTATATCTCCAGTGATAATTGGAATCATCATTGGTTCCTTCGCTTGGTTATTCGTGTTAGGGTTACAGAATATCATCTGCGGTATTACACCAGGGCCTAACCTTACCAGCTGCATAGAGAACGTAAATTTTGTAGGTATTTTTATGGGAGCCATATTGGCAATCATTTATATCTACGTAAATATTAAATGGGTACTAAAGAAGTAGCGAGTAATCTGGGACTACAGTAGATACATGACCTCAAACAAAATTTCCGAAGGCACAGTGCATGAATTGCCCGCCGACCTCAAAAAGGCGTTGCTGGCCGACGAGAAAGCCCTTGCGCTTTGGAAGGACATAACCCCGCTTGCCCGCAATGAATGGATTTGCTGGACTATATCGGTCAAGCAGCAAAAAACCAGAGACGAGCACGTCAGCCGCGTTATTTCCGAACTTAAAGACGGTATGCGCCGCCCCTGTTGCTGGCTCGGGTGCATCCACCGGACTGACAAAGCCGTCAGCCCTTCCGTCCAAGGCATACTCGACAAACAATCAAGAAAATAGCCGCCGTTCAATACCAGCACTTCCGTGGGTGGTATATAATTTAGAGTACAAAAAGGTGTAAGGGGGTGTTTATGAGTTCAGCAATAGTGTATGCCTGCATAAGCATTGGGCTCGGTCTCGTGCTGCTACTGTTTGGTATGAGGTTTATGAAGCTCACAATAGCAATTATAGGGTTCCTCATAGGAGCCGGAATCACAAACACCTTGCTTGCCTCAAGCGGATGGGACTCATCGCTTATAACTATCGTTGCCATAGCCGGAGGCATAGCCCTTGCTTCGGTTGCATTTTGGTTCTACGAGTTCGCTATTACGCTTAGTATTGCCTATTTCTTCGGTAACCTTGCCTACGCCTTAGCGGTCTCGGCAAATCAAGAGCATACTGTTGCCCTTGTCATAGCAATAGTTGTCGGTGTTGTCGGGTTTATCTTACTCCGCGCTATAAATGTCGTCGACAAACTTTTCGCGCTCATTACATCAGTTCAGGGCGCAAACTCTATAGTTATAGGTATTTATGTCCTACTCTACGCCGACAAGCTGGCAGCCGCACAGGCAAATGGGTACGTGACGGCCATGAACGCCTCGGGCATTTGGCTCATAGGCTGGGTAGTACTTGCAGTTCTCGGGTTTATTTACCAAGTCTCTACATATAAAGTTCCAACCAATACTCACTGAGCACTTCACGTTCACCCCGCAAGCCTCTATACTAATCCCATGGTTCTTGAAAGAAAGATACGAAAACAGCAGGTATTGTATTATCAGGGGGAAGTTGCACAGGGCGTTGACGAAATAGTTGATGGCGTCGTACGTGCTTATACCACCCTTTCAAATGGTAGTGAAGTGAATATAGCCGTCTACGGTCCCGGTGACTATTTCCCCATAGAAACAGCATACGATATCGCTCCCGCGACAATATTTTGCTACGAAGCGTTGTCTGGCTGTCGCGTGTTGCATACCACCAAAGAGGAGTTTATAGCCAAGAGGGCAGCGAATCCAGCTGCGACTATTTGCATGGATAGTAAGCGGTATGTAGGCGCCCTGCTCCATATCAATGCGGTATGTCAAGCAACCGCCTCTCAAAAGCTTGGACAAACCTTGCGGTATTTAACCTTGCGCTTCGGCGACCCGCTTCTCAACAAAAACTACCTCCGCATTGCGCTTAAACTCACGCAACAAGATCTTGCAAATCTTAGCTCACTGTCGAGAGAGACAGTTAATATTGAGCTCACGAAGCTTAAAGACAAGAAAGCAGTTACGGAAAGAGCAAAAACGTATTCTGTTAACCTCAAAATCCTCAACGATATCCTCGGCGATGAGCTTGAAGCTCTCGCAATAAATCTCTAACCCAGGTGGCCACGTATAATGTGGCGAAACTCAGCAGGGCTTAACCAGTCTTTAAGAAGCACTCGACTGACACCTAGTTTCGTGAGATCATGCACTGCTGCAGTAGTATTTGGATTGGAGGTATAGACAAATATAGGTACAGGGCATGTTGGCGTGAAGCCTTTCAGGAACCGTTCGGTGTCAATTGGGAACTCAAGTGAATCAAGTAGTATTACTAGAGCGGCGAACCCTTTTTCGTGCCACGATATCCTCTCATCGTAATAACCCGTCACCACTTCATGCTTATCTAGCCGCAGTTGAGCAACAAGATCATTGTTCATGCTGTTTCTCGGAGTAATAATGAGAACCGTTACAGGGGATATCATGATAGTAAAGTATACCGATCCCATACAACATGGTATGTGAGCTACATCACATTTTTTTTGTTGGATAATTCATAGTACACAGCCAAAACTCGGCATAGTATAAGTGGGTATTGATACGGTGTACATTAAAAATTTGTGAACCTGCAGCCAGACCAGTCAGGCAGCTGCAGACAAGTAAAAATGCGTTTTGAGAAAAGAAAGGAGAGTTGTATGAGAAATTATTCGGACGTACAGAGCAAGATAGATCGCTTTATAACACGTAAAGCTCGGCAATTTCCCGATATTTTCCCGAACGGTCACTAGGTGCATACTTTAGCACTTACTCACCAATATCGATACGTCAGTATTGCTGTCGGACATGAATAATAATAGATAAGAAAGGTTATAGCATATGTCATTTCTTTTATGGATACTTTTTGGAGCACTTGCCGGTTGGATCGCATCTATGATCGCGGGCACAAATGAGCGCCAAGGCGCCGTGCTTAATATCGTAGTCGGCATTGTCGGCGCCTTCCTAGGGGGATTCATCATGAACCTCTTTGGTGGATCGGGTGTCACGGGATTCAATATATACAGTCTTCTCGTTGCTATCGGTGGCGCTGTACTGTTGCTCTTCATCGTAGGCGCCATCAGGGGTCGAGCACGATAAATACCGTTCGCGCTGCGAAGTGGCACTACTTGTACCTAGCGCCACCGCGAGCATAAAGTGTAAACGTTGAAAGGACTAAATAATGGACGAATCAGAAGTTGATGTTACTCGCAAGAAGCAGGTAACGGTAGATAGAGAGAACGGCGTGAAAAGTGAGCGCGTAGTACAGCATACCAGTCAAGTCGCGACGGGAGCCAGCTATGCTCGAAATGTTATATCAACTATTTATGGAATCTTGGCTGGCCTCCTTGGTATACGAATACTTCTGTCGCTACTTGGAGCAAATAGCGGCAACGCTTTTGCGTCATTTATTTACACAATCACCTATCCGTTCGTCGCCCCATTTCGTACGCTATTCAATATTGATACCAGTATCGGAAACGGCGTCTATAGGTTTGAGGTCGAAACACTTGTTGCCATACTAGTGTATGGCCTCATAGCCTGGGTACTGATACGTATATTCAGTATGCGATCACCTAGTGAAGAAGTATAAGCCACTCTTTACAATAACAAACCCGTTAAAAGCGGGTTTGTTTTATTGTCAATTAGATCTCTTCCGTGAATTCTCAGCACGCCACTTGGCTATTTCACCGTGGTGACCGCTAAGAAGTACGTCTGGAACTTTCATGCCTTCGAACTCTTCGGGACGTGTGTACTGGGGATACTCTAGTGTCTCGCCGTCAGAAAAGCTTTCCACTTCAGCACTTGTTTCGCCGCCAAGTACGCCAGGTATGAGCCTGACTATACTGTCAATGATAGTCATGGCTGGCAGTTCCCCGCCCGTCAGGACATAATCACCAACGCTAATTTCCTCATCGACCAGTTTCAGAATTCGCTCGTCATAGCCTTCGTAGCGCCCGCAGATGAAGATATAGCCGTGGTTGGCTTCGCTATACTCCCTGGCCATAGATTGCTTCCAGCGCGCACCACGCGGCGTCATGAGTAGCACTTTCGCTGTAGGGTCGTTCGCTTTTGCCCGCGTTACAGCATTCCATAGCGGCTCTATACGAAGCAGCATGCCATCACCGCCACCATACGGTGTATCGTCAACAGTGCGGCGCTTTCCAAGCCCAAATTCACGAAGATTCACCGTCGAAAGCTCAACAATACCGTCTTTTTGCCCCTTCCACATCATGGAATTGCCAAAAACCCCCTCGAACATCTCAGGAAATAACGTTATAACTTGGAACTTTTTCATCCGTTACAGAGTAGCAGAAATGGACGCTCCAGAAAAGTCATACTAAAAAACCGCCTGTTTTGGGCGGTTTTTTAGCACACATAAGTCCCTAACTATCGCTAGTTCCTTATCTCGCAGTTCATGTGATGAACTTGTTAATGATTATATATCGAGATCATCTAAATCTGCAAGCTCTGCGCGGGTCTTTTTTGCCAGGTCTGACTCTTTTTCCACAGGCTCATCTGGTACGTTATCCACATCGTCGTCATCTGCAACGACTTGAGCCGCTACTGGCGCTCCGTCATCAGCTGCAGGAGCCGGCTTTTGGCGCGGTGTACCGCGTTCGCTCTCAGGGCGGTCAACATCAACAATCTTCAAGTTGTAGCGAGCATCATTTTTCGTACCAAGCGCACGAAGCAGTGCGCGCAGACTCTGCGCTGTGCTACCACGCTTACCTATAACACGACCGATGTCTTCTGGATCGACGGTAAGCTCTAAGAGTACTCCCTTTTCATCGACTGAACGCTCAACCTGAACAGCGTCTGGTTTGCCGACAAGACTCTTTACGATATATTCGATAAACTGCTGGTCTATAGTTACTGACATTGGCACCTCCTTCGGGCTCTACTGGTAATACTACTATTGTACCGCAAAATGCTGATGCTTTGTAATAAAATCGCCCGTCTGGACGGGCGATTTTTTGTCTTACTCTGCTGGTGTTTCAACCGATTCTTCAGTGGGCGCTTCTTCGGCCTCGGCCTCAGCATCTTCTGTTGGAGCCTCTTCCGCGACCTCCTTAACAGGTTCTTCCTTTGGTTGGTTCTTGCGAAGCTTTTCGGCATTACGTGTTACACCGCTCTTTTTGCCCGGCATAACAACCCACTCTGGGAGCTTCACTTTGTTTTCCTTCAGAATCTTCGCGACACGAGGAGTTGGCTGAGCACCATTCTTCAGATAGAACTCAATTTTCTCAGTGTCGAGCTTGGTTTCTTCCGTGTGTGGGTTGTAGCTGCCGACATAGGCAACAACGCGGCCACTTGATGGATGGCGGCGTGATTCTTGCACGGCGATACGGTATGTTGGGTAGCCAGTACGGCCGAGGCGTTGCAAACGGATTGCGAGCATCTGCTAAATATATCCTTTTCCTTAAATATCTCTAAAAGTCAGTGGTAGATTATACTTGTGTTGCCACCTCTTGTCAACGGTTTAGCACTTAACCAGCCTGCGTTATACTATTTGTATGCAAAAGTTTACATTTCATGTCGTCAGTCTCCCCCACACACAGACAACCGCCGAATACACTCACTGCGCTTACACCCAAAAAGTCCGCAAGTTCTGCAATATGATGACCGACCTTGGCCATGACGTCGTATTATACGCCAGCGAGGAAAACGAGGCGCGCGTCAAAGAGCTTGTCACCGTCATCACCAAAGAAAAGCAGCATGAGATATTTGGCGACTATGACCACACGAAGCAATTCTTTAACATAACCTGGGACATGTACGACCCGGGCTGGGTCGAGATGAATGCAAACTCAATACGCGCTATGGCTGAACGCATTCAACCACGTGATTTCATATGCATCATCGGCGGGTGGTGCCAAAAAGTCATCGCCGACGCATTCCCAAACAATCCAGCCGTCGAGTACGGCATAGGCTACACTGGACCATTTTCGAAATACCGCGTATTTGAATCCTATGCGCACATGCACTACGTGCACGGACTGCAAAATGACGATTGGGGAAACTTCTATGACACGGTTATCCCGAACTACTACGACGAGGAGGAATTTCCCTTTTCAGAAACAACCGATGACTACTTTCTCTTCGTTGGACGGCTTATAGAGCGCAAAGGTTGGAATATTGCGCAGCAAGTAGCTGAAAAACTTGGTAAACGGCTCATATTGGCCGGCCAAGGAGACTTTTCGGGCTACGGCGAACATGTCGGCGTTGTCGGCGTCAAAGAACGCGGCGAGCTTATGAGCAAGGCTAAGGCTGTCTTCGTTCCAACGACATATATTGAGCCGTTTGGTGGAGTCCACGCGGAAGCACTACTCTGCGGCACGCCTGTCATCACAACGAACTTTGGCGTCTTTACTGAGACGGTTGAAAATGGTGTCAACGGCTATCGCTGCGACGTGTTCCGTGATTTTATCGCCGCCGCAAAAGCAGTTGAAAAGTTTAGCCCAGCGAAACGCAAGAAAATCCGTACGGCAGCCCAAAAGCGTTTCAGCACTAAGCATGTTCGCGAACAGTATCAAAAGTACTTCGAACGCATATACGATCTATGGGGCGATGGTTGGTACGCAAAATAACTAGTTAATTGTCAGCCGAATCGGACTCAGCGCTGGACCCGATGGGTCATCTATACGCCATATAGTATGCGCGGTCACAACAATATCAACCGTATCCGGCGAGGAATCAGTCGTGCCGTCATTTACCACGAGCTGGAATGTCAATGTATCGCCTGATAGCGTTGCAGGAGCTTCGAAACTCGGCGTTGAAGTCGTTGGGTTTTGTAATGTCACCGCCGTTCCAGTGGTTTGTGTCCACGCATAGGTCAAGAGGTCGTTGTTAGCATCATGCGAATTTGTTCCATTAAGCGTCACTGTACTATAAGGCTCAACATAGGTCTGCGTAACCCCAGCGTCAGCGACAGGGGCGGTGTTTCCTGGGCTCACCCAAGGGCCTATGAGCCCTGTTGGCGCATCATCTATAGCAAAGTCATCGTACCAGTTATGCATGGTTGACGGCGTTACGGCCGAAGAGTTCTGCTTCCCCATGTGAACAGAGAGTACGTTAGTTGTAGTTGTCGCGGTCGTTACCGAGAAAGTCTGGACCGGAGTTGTTGAGTCGCCAACATAGTATGCGCCGCTAAACGTGGCGTGAGCACTCGTGCCACACTGAACTCGAAACTCGACTCGGTACTGCGTATTTATGGAAAGCGCGTTTGACGTCCAAATATCAGCCGAAACACTATCGAACAACCTTAGCTTATTCCCCGAGGTCCTTCGTATACCGCCTGCTCGGTTCGTCGAGCTCGCATCTGTTGTGGTGCTGTAGAGCCGGATATCATCGAGATCGCCCGTTACAAGGTCATCATCGTACATGTAGTAGCGAATAGCAATGTCCGTCACTGCTGACGGAAGGTTTTTCTGAACATATTGGTAACTCGCGGCGCTATCGCTTCGGAGCCCCAAGCTACCATGAGCCGGATGCGCGTTGTCGGCGAGTATTGTAACAGCGCCCGCGCCATTGGCTGGCGTGTCTATGACATACGACGCCCCGTTCGTTCCATCCTCAAAGCTATAGAGATACTGTGTCATAACCCTACCAGTTCACAATCGGCACCGCCATCCCGGTGTCGTCATAGACATTATTTGTTATCGTCGCGGCATTACCCGTCTGGGCGTATATGTAGTAACCGTAGGTTGAACGTATGAATCGATTATCTTGCACCGTGAGCCCCGCGAGTAAATCGGTGCCGTTTATAGATAGATTCAGGCGCGCCGCGCCGCCATGAAGCCAGTTTTTCTCTATAAGAGCCCCTATAGGGTTAGTTTGCAGTGCGTTCACGATGATAGAAGCATTCTTGAAACCGGCCGCGGCATCGTGCGCAACCATAGCGTCATAGTCCGCCTGGACCGTCGGATCGATATTTGATGTAACAGCAGAGCCACGCTCGCCACCAATATAACAACCGCGTATGATATTGCCCGCAGAGCCGGCTATCTGGATACCATCACCGTGTACATCGCCTGACGATTGGGTTGGGAACGGGGTATTGTGTAACGTTCCGCCGTAATCAGTAAACGAGGTTGTACGAACCGCATTCGTTCCGTCATTCCACCACGAAAAATAGTATGGATAATAAATACGGCAGCACTCTGCGGTCACATTGCCCTGAGTCAGGTGAATTCCGTCGACCCCCCTGGAGATTTCTGAGTACCGCACTGTAAATCCACCCCCCGATATACCGTCGAGAAACGCATTCTCATTTCCTGTAGCATCAAACCGACACCACTCGAATACCGTTCCTGAGAGCGTATAGTTATGTCCTAGCGCTATACCACTTCCGCTGGTAT
>CAXYYW010000005.1:0-16203 GCA_964293235.1 uncultured bacterium
ATGAACCATGGGCATATGGCACGGGGAACTTCTGGTCAAGCAAGAACTTTGGCATCAGCTCGGGTATGGGCTACACAAGCTTTGGCACACTTAATGATTACCTGAATGCGAACCCGAATGCTCGAGTTACTTCCATGGGCTACTCATTAGGCTCCGGGGTGGTTGGTAATGCTAAAATTACCAAAATAACAGCAGGTTGTACGAACTATACATTCGGGCTTGCGGCCCCGACAAATCTCACTCCGTCGAACGGCACTGTCACAAACGATCCAGCATTTGTTGATACCTGGTCTGCTGTTGAAGGTGCACATGGTTATGAGTATCGCACTGCAAACACACTCAATGGCAGCGCCCTCGGAACTATTATTTATAGCGATTCCACAACAAGCCAGCCTGGGCGATACAGTACGAATAGTGGCACAGTTACCCGCCAAAACGGTGGTACCCCAGACGGTGATTACTACTGGCAAGTTCGAGCAGTTGATTCCGTAGGGGACCCTGGTCCATGGAGCACGATTAGCAAGGTAAGTGTAGATACCACGGCTCCTGCGGTGCCAATACACGTATCTCCTGCAAATAATGCTCTGCTGAACTACAACAATTTCTGGTTCGACTGGACGGATGTTTCGGGCGCCGTAAGCTACGAGGCTCAATTCTCACAGTCAAGCAGTACGGATAGTAATGGATCACTCAATGTTGGCGTATGGTCGGGCGACGCAAGCCACAACCAGCCAACCGACTCTCGTGCATGGTCATCTGGAGCAACGGGGACGTGGTATTGGCAGGTTCGTGCGGTGGATGCTGCCGGCAATAAGAGTGCATGGTCGACCCCATGGAAAGTTACATTAGACCTTACTGCACCAACGACCCCCACGATCATTGCTCCATTGAGCGAGCAATATTTCAAAACAACACCGATTGTGGATAGTTGGACCCCATCATCGGATGCAAACGGTATCCAGAAGTACCAAGTTGAATACATTTACGATGACGGCCATACATTCTCTGGTGGACCGTATCGTGATGTGAGCGGTTCGACCACCTCGCGCAACCACACGCCAGCGCTCACTGAGCAAGGCGGTGTGACTATCCGGGTTCGAGCCGTTGATAACGCGGGAAATACGAGCGATTGGAGCGCGCCGGTGCATTACTACTATGATGCCACCAACCCGACGAGCAGTGATAACCTTGGAGCTGCCCTAAGTGGTTCAGTTACGGCCACGCAGCACATTACTGATAATATTGCAGCCAAGAGTGGGAAGCTCCGTATTTGGAAGTTGACGGCAGGAGTGCCCGATAACTCAAAGTTTTTCGCAATCGGCGATGTAAACGTTAATGCAAGTGGCGATGTCGTGTATCACCTCGATACAATTAACAATCTGTTTGGGGATGGTGAGTATGTCGCCAAGTTTACTGCTACCGATAAAGCCGGGAATGCAATCGTGACACAGAAGTACTTTGTCGTTGATAATACCGCACCGGTTGTGTCGCTTAACTCGATAACCGCGCCGACAAGTACGCCGACACTGACAGGGAACGTCAACGACTCGACTGCGGTCGTGACCCTAACCGTTGATGGAGTTGATTATGCAGCGACAAATAATGGCGATGGTACTTGGAGTTACGTGTTCTTGTCGTCGTTAGCCGATGGTAGCTATGCTCTCAGTGTTGTTGCGACCGATACCCTTGGCAACGCTTCGAGTCCTGCTACTGGAACGATGACAGTTTCTACGGCGACTACCACCGCAGAGACTCCGGAGACGAACGGTGCTACACCCGCCGCTACGACCACCACTCCGACGACCACAACGACCGTCGTGACAACAGATGGTGTTGTTGATGGCACACAAACTCAGGTGGGTGATGGCCAGACAGTTACTACCGGAGATGAAGATGCAAATCAGGTTGCCGCGGCAGGTGCGAGTGATACAAAAGGCGCTACAGACGGTAACAGTTCCCAGGCTGGTGGCCTTGCATGGTACTGGTGGCTTCTCATTGCGGCTCTTATTGCAGCGCTGTGGGCATTCATTGCCGCCTTACGCCGTCGTAAGAGCGAACAAAACCAATAAAAAGCCAAAAGCTAAAAGAGATGCGAGCCTCGAGAGAGGCTCGCTTTTTTTAGTGAAATTTTCTATACTAGTGGCCAGGGTAACTAACAAAAGAAAAATGAGCACTAGCGCCTCTTTTCGCAGACACATACAACGACACGTAAAACTGGCGGTTGTGCCGCATAAAGCCAACCAATATCGCCCCCATGCGATACGCCGCTATGGTATAGCGGCCATTGTTATATTGGCCTTTTTGGTGCAGGGAGTCTACAACGGCGTTACGAGAGGAAGTGTACTTGGGACCGAGGTGGATGTAACGTCAGCCAGTCTGCTTGAAGCTACAAACCGCGCCCGGAAAGATGATGGTGAGCAACCACTTATACTGAATCAACAGCTTACTCAAGCGGCTCAGTTAAAGGCACAAGACATGTTTGCTCATCAATATTGGTCACACACCTCGCCGAGTGGCGTGACTCCTTGGCAATGGTTTGGCAAGGTTCAATATTCGTATAGTGATGCAGGTGAGAATCTTGCCAAGAATTTTTCGACGTCAGAGAGTGTCATAGCTGCGTGGTTGCAATCACCGACCCACAGGGCAAATATGCTGAAATCTGTGTTCAAAGATGTCGGGTTTGCCAGTATGACCGGGACACTGGATGGCCGCACAACCTCCATAGTTGTTGCGCTGTATGGAACACCTGCAGAAACAGCAGTTCAGGGTGTCACCAAGGAGTCACAAACAGGGCAATCTATCAGCCTGGTTGCTCGACTTGGACTCGGCTTGCAATCGTTGACGCCGGCAGCCGTTGGGAGCATCATACTCCTGCTAATTGGAGCCAACATTGCACTTGTCGCGCATTTCTATCGTAAGAAACTGCCACTGCCATTGCGTCGTGGCTGGTATAGGCATCACGGCCTTTACAAAGCTGCTGGATTTATCTCGCTTGCCATTGCCTTACTCTTTGCATACGGCGGTAGCGGCCAGCTTTAGGCTTTGCTACTTATTTACTTTGTTCGGCGTTTCGCCGTACCAAAACTTGATGATGTTGTCTGCCGTTGTCGCGTTGATGCGCCCAACTGCTTCAAATGTGTTATAGGCGGAGTGCGGCGTGACGATAACTTGCGGCATACGAAGTAGCGTCTCGGTCTCAGCAAGGTTCACGAGGGCTTCTTTCGTCGTCTTGTTGTCGAGGACTGTGTTGATTTCAATCTCTTCGCTTAAGAATCGTTCACCCTCTATGGTATCGAGCCCCGCGCCAGACAGGTGACCATTCTCAAGGGCGGCAATAAGCGCATGGGTATCCACGAGTTCACCACGTGCGGTGTTGATAAGGATTGCTCCGTCTTTCATCATACCAATGCGAGCGCTATCCATGAGGTGTACGTTTTCTGGTGTGAGCGGGGCATGTAGTGTGACGACGTCTGCCGTTTTTAACACATCCTCAAGGGGAGCGTATGTAAAGCCAATTTCCTCGGCAATTTCTGGCTTCTTAAACACATCAAAGCCGACAACGTTCATGCCAAATCCGCGGCCAATACGAGCGCTATGCTGACCAATTCGACCCATACCGACAATGCCAAGAGTTTTTCCCTTTAGGTCAAAGCCGCTGAGATTGGTTGGGCAGTAGACGCCGTCCTTGGTCGTATCAAGTGTTTGCGGCAGTTTACGCGCGAGAGCAAGCAGCAAGGTAAAGACGTGCTCCGCGACGGTATTCTCGCCATAACTTGGCACATTGACGACGGTAACGCCGCGGTCCGTGGCCGCTGCGAGATCTATATGATCGAACCCTGTCGAGCGTGTTGCTATGAGCTTCAGCATAGGCATCTTGTCCATGACTTGACCCGTCACATGACTGTGCCCAACAAATATGGAAACAACCTCTGCCTCAGCGTCTGCGGTATCTGTTGTTAGTGGATACGGCACGAACTCCCAGTGATGGTCGGTAGCCTTTAGCCCTTCGCTTAACTGGACTTTGTCTGCTTCGCTTGCCTCATAAAATACTATTTTTGCCATATTACTTCCCACCAGTATCCGGTGATTAAATACTACTTATGCTTCTTTCATCATAACACAAACCCACCTGATACCAAGAGGTAGGGGAGATATATTGACATTTTATAATATTTATGCTAATATGAAGGTATGCTGAAAATAAAACAAAAATTTCATCTAACGCTTCCTCGCTTTACCGGTGTCTTGCCGCATACCATGCAGCTATCTAGTCAGGAACCGGAAAACGACGAGCTCATACAGGCTATTGACGATGAGACCGTTACGAGCGATGATAACTGGCAGCTTGAAGAGCGTCCAGATACGAAAGAACTGACGCAGTATTGGGATAAAGTCGAAGACGATATAGAACACGACCCGCAGTGGATTCAGGTCGACGAGTAACAAGTCTCCGTGGCAGTCTTTACTTACAGAATCTCCTCTGTTATAATTGACCGCCGAACAAGTTAATTTTTAAGAGGATACTATGAAAGCAGTCATCAAAATCGGCGGCAAACAATATATTGTCGCTGAAAAAGAGACCCTCCTGGTGGACCTCCTCCCGGAAGGCACAAAAGAGCTCGAAGTTGACGCGCTTTTGACGATCGATGGTGAAAAAACAGAGGTCGGAACGCCGCATGTGAAAGGCGTCAAGGTCAAAGCGAAGGTTGTTGAGTCAGAGGTAAAGGGCGACAAGGTTCGCGTTATCCGCTACAAAGCGAAGAAGCGTGTGCACACCGAGAACGGCCATCGCCAAAAGTACAGCCGTATCGAAATCAGCTCAATAAAGTAGCTATAAAAATCGTGAAAAGCTCCGTGAAAACCGGAGCTTTTTGTTTTGTGTACATGGTATACTGTTAGTTATAAGCAAGAGGGGAAACAAAGAACGTGGGTCGTCCAGTTGTTATAGCGGTGACAAATCAAAAAGGCGGCGTCGGCAAAACGACGACAGCTATCAATTTATCGTATTGCCTCGCGCAGGCTGGTCAGAGCGTGCTTCTTATAGACTTCGATCCGCAGGGCAATGCAACCAGCGGGCTCGGTATCGATAAACAGAACCTTGAGAAGACGGTGCTAGATGTTATCCAAAACACGTTGCCGCTGAGCGCGGTGACTGTTAGCACTGAGTATAAAAACCTCTCCTTAGTTCCTGCGACCCCAGAGCTTGCAAATGCGGAAGTAGAATTGGCGCGTGCCGAGCGGCGGTTTACGAGGCTTAAGGACGCGGTAGCTGGCTATGATGGCTATGATTACATTGTCATTGATTCTCCGCCGTCACTCAGTCTCTTGACGGTTAACGGTATGATAGCGGCAGATTACGTGTTGCTTCCAGTCCAGGCAGAATTTTATGCTTTGGAAGGACTCGGGCAGCTATTGGAAACCATTCAGCTTATCCGTAAAGGCATGAACCCAACGCTTGAATTGCTTGGTGTGCTTGTGACAATGCTCGATGGCAGGACATCTCTGAGCCAGCAAGTGTATGACGAAGTAAAGAAGCATTTCCCAGGAAAAGTCTTTGAGACGGCTATCCCGAGAAACGTGCGAATTGCCGAGGCACCAAGTCACGGCGAACCGGTGGGAGCATATGATAAATGGTGCAAGGGCGCTAGGGCATACAAGGCGCTCTCGAAAGAAGTAGTAACACGGGTTGGGCAGACAAGGAGCGACGGATGACAAAGCATGCACTTGGCAGGGGGTTTGAATCACTCATCCCAACTGACGTGCTCGACGAGACATTTGACCCAACACTCTCGAGTGACGAGCAAATCTCGGAACTAAGGTACATTAAGCTTGATGAAATCGAAGCGAACCCCGACCAACCACGCCGCACAATCGATGAGGGGGCGCTTCAGGAGCTTGCGGCGTCCATAAAAGAACATGGCGTACTCCAGCCTATAGTTGTTGCCCCAGCGAAAAAGGGCTTTGTGATTGTCGCGGGCGAGCGACGTTGGCGAGCTTCGGCAATAGCTGAACTCACAAAAATCCCGGCGCTTGTTCGAACGCTCACCGGGCAACACAAGTTAGAACTTGCGCTTATAGAGAATTTGCAACGCGAAGATCTCAACCCTATGGAAACAGCAACGGCGTATCAGAAGCTAAAGGTGCAGTTCAATATGACTATCGAAGAGATAGGCAGGCGTGTTGGTGGGAAATCAATTGGGGCTATTAGTAACTATATGCGGCTTTTGCAATTGCCTGATTTTGCTAAGAAGGCTGTTGCTGAAGGAGCTATAAGCGAAGGGCACGCACGGCAAATCCTTGCACTTTCGAGTGATGAAAAGGCACAGAAAGATTTGCTTGAGCGCATTATCAAGGAAGGCTGGAGTGTCCGTAAAGCAGAGCAGTATGTCACTGGGTATAAAAAGGGCGCAGCTCCAAGTGAAAAACAAATTGCAGCGGTGCGTTCGACGAAGTCTGAAACGGTGTTTACGAAACGACTGTCGAAGCGAATAGCGCTTCCTGTTGTTCAGAAGACCATGAGTGGCCAAAGTGGGCAGATTATCATTAGCTACAAGACCGAAGAAGAACTAAAGAAACTTGAAGATCTACTCGGCTAGAAAAGGCGCATCTGATCAAACGGGAAGACTCGTATAGCGACGGGTCCGACTATGTCGTAGAACGGAATTGTCCCGAGACCATTGCGAGAGTCGAGTGAGTAAGGGTCTTGACGGTGGTCTCCAGCAACAAATATTTGTCCGTCTGGGACGGTCATATCAACCGTACCGTCGGTTGGTTGGAGTGCGCCCGGGTGCTCTTTGTCGACGTCGATTCCCTCGGGGTGGTCAGAACTGTAGACCATCATTTTGCCGTCTTTGACAACAACACGTTCACCCGGGAAGGCAATAACACGCTTGACGATATACTCATTTGCCTCGCCAGTCTCCCATTTTGGGTTCTTAAAGACGATAATTTGTCCTCTGTCTGGTATATAGTCAGTGCCACGGATTTTTGACCAGGTAACCGGGAGTCGGTTAACAATAAGCCTGTCACCGGTATAGAGCGTATTTTGCATACTTGGTCCGTCGACATTGAAACTTCGGAAAATAAAGGTGTTTATGAGCAAAGCACCAACGAAAACAGCAGCAACAAACAAAATAATCCCACCGATATCCTTGAGGCGAGTTGCGACTTTCGTATCTATTTGCATTGCCATCGCTACCTAGCATACACTATTTGGCCCCAAAAAGCTGATGTTTTCTCAGCAAGAAAAGCCGGTAATACGGTATAATAGGGGCCAATAATGAAGGATCATAAAGCACGACCAAGTATCGATGGCTTTAGCTTGAAGCGTCGAACAACGGATATGGGAAATATGCACGGGAAGTCTCCGGAGAGCTCCCGGGTGCCGCAGCAGTTCTTGCGCCCACAAACCGAACGGGCAAACGTCACCAACCCAAGTGAAGCACCAGAAATACTACCACGGCCTGAGGTTGCGCAGAACAACGCTGGTCTGCGTCGCGCTGATCTCGACGAATCGCTCCGGGCATTTGACGATGAAGAGCCGAAGAAAAAGAAAAAACAGCGCGGACGCAAAAAGTGGTACAAGCGCAAAAGCGTCATAGCGGCAATTATTATTGTTGCTCTGCTGATTGCCGGAGGCACGTATTTTATCAGTAAATTCATTTCTGCCAGTGGACGAGTATTTAGCGGAAGCGTGTTTGACCTTCTTGGGAGCGGTGTTGAGTTGAAGAAAGACGAAAATGGCCGAACAAATGTACTTTTATTTGGTACATCCGAGGATGATCCTGGGCATGGGGGCGCTGCGCTAACAGATAGTGTTATGGTGCTAAGTCTCGATAAAGCGAACAAATCAGCGGCAATGGTCAGTATGCCGCGCGATCTTTGGGTTGACTATGGCCAGGCCTGCGTCGCTGGTTACTCTGGAAAAATTAATGCATTGTATCAGTGCTATGCGGGCGATGGTGATGTCGCCGCAGGGGCAAATGCACTCAAAGACAAAGTCGGCGAGATATTTGGCATGGACATACAGTACTACGTGAAGGTGAATTACACAGTTGTCCGTGAGCTGACGACGGCCCTTGGTGGCGTGACAGTAACAGTTGAGAGTGAAGACCCTCGTGGTCTATATGACATAAATACGAAGTTAAAACTACCAAATGGTCCAGCGACTCTCCAGGGAGAAGAAGCGCTTGCATTTGTTCGTGCACGTGGCGATGGTGGTGGGTACGGCTTTGCCGGCAGCAACTTTGTTCGTGAGCAAAACCAACAGAAGATGCTTGTTGCAATCCGCGACAAAGCACTGAGTCTTGGGACGCTCTCGAACCCAGCGGCGGTTATACAAATTATGGATGCCCTTGGTGACAATATACGAACAAACTTCACAACTGCCGAGGTCAAGACGCTCGCAAACATTGGCAAGGATGTCGATACGAACAAAATAACGCACATAGACCTGAATGATGGTGATAAGCGTGTTGTCACGACAGGAAGTTATAACGGCCAAAGTATCGTAAAGCCAGTGGCTGGCATAGGCGTGTACACGGGCATTCAGGAGTATATAAAGACACAGCTTGACGGTGGTAGCGTGGAGAGTGAAGACGCAACGGTAGCTGTTTTGAATGGCTCTGATACCGTTGGCGCTGCGGCTGCCGAGCAAACGAAGTTGAAACAAGAAGGTCTCTTGAACATAACCATCAACGACACCACGTATAGCCCAAAATCCTCTCTCGTTTGGTACGATACGACCGGTGGCAAGATGCCAAAGACTCAGGCGAAGCTTGCGAGCGTACTCGGCAAGCAGCCAGCCGGTACGACCCTTCCGACCGGGGTACAGTCGACCGCTGATTTCGTTATCATATTGGGTAATGAATAGAAAATTACAGGTGCTCTTTACGATGTGCAGGCATATTTGATTGGTGTAAATGGTATAATACTAAGCAATGGAACTAATTAAATCCGCTGCTCGGCGGACAAAAATCAGTGAGGTGGTTTATGTGCTGCTTAACGCGGCCTACGCCATGTTCTTGTTCGTGCTCCTCATTTGGTTCGAAGGGCAGCCATATCTGGCGTATCTATTGGTTGTTTTGAGCAAGTGGCGTGTTTTTGCGGTTCGACCCAGGTTCTGGATTGCAAATATACAGACTAACTTGCTCGATACCATAGTGGGTCTTGGCGTCGTAACCCTTCTGTGGCAGCATATGGGTAGTATCGCGTACCAGATTGCCATAGTAGTACTCTTTACTGCTTGGTTGGTACTGTTAAAGCCGCGTTCAAAGCGATTCTGGATTATCATGCAAGCCGGTGTCACACAATTTGTTGCTATCGTGGCACTATTCTCAGTAGCGCACGCACTTAACGTTGCAGTTGTGACGGCGCTCGGGTGGCTCGTCGGCTTCGTGGTGGCAAGACACCTTATAAACGCCTATAGCGACGAACATGAAGACATTGTGCTAAGTGTAAGCTGGGGAATTGTTATAGCGGAGATCAGCTGGCTGACATACTACTGGACGCTTGCATATACGCCGCTAAAGATACCGCAAGTCGCAATTATTACGACGCTGCTTGGCTATATGGCTCTTGTTGTCTATAACTACCTGTACCACCGAGACGACTCGAAGAATATCTGGCGGGATCTGTCTATGCCGATACTATTTTCAATGGTTGGCATTTTAATACTTTTGTTGTTTTTCAACACGTTTGACCCAACAAGCTTGTCTTAGACTCAGGATTTTATCAGAAAAGGGAGGGAAACTAGTAGCATGCAACCAGAAGCACCATTAGAAGAACAGACAACGCCAAACATAGAAACTGCACCTTTGCCACAAGCCGCTCCGAAAGAAAAGAAGCGGATGGGCCGAGTTCGGTTTACGCTGCTCGTCGGGTTCTTGTGCCTTGTACTAGGATTTGTTGGGCCGACTGTTTTTTGGGCGACAGGGCTGCTTTCAAAGACAAGTACCATTAACAGCGAGACCGTCGTATCTCAGGAGGGCGATGTTATTGCAAATGTTGCCGATAAAGTGAGCCCAAGCGTGGTATCTATCGTTACAGAATCTACGGCTCAGAGCTACTTTGGTTATACGACATCACAGGAGAGTGCCGGCACGGGCATTATTATTAGTGCTGACGGCTATGTTATGACAAACAAGCACGTTGCGTCTTCAACAACAAAGAGTATTCAGGTTGTCGCTGCGGACGGAACGACATACAAAGATGTGTCGTTTGTCGGGAGTGATCCAAATAACGATGTTGCATTCGTAAAAATAAAAGGTGCTTCAAACCTTGCGGCCGTCACGCTCGGTGACTCATCAGCCATGAAAGTTGGGCAAAAGGTTATTGCCATAGGCAATGCGCTTGGTGAATATCAAAATACCGTGACGACAGGCATTATCTCAGCTCTTGGTCGCCCTGTTACGGCGGGTGATGCAACAGGTACCGAGACGGAACAGCTTGAAAACCTTATACAGACAGACGCTGCAATTAACTCCGGTAATTCAGGTGGTCCACTTGTAAACTTAAGTGGCGAGGTTATTGGTATGAATACGGCCGTTGCAAGCAATGCTCAAGGAATTGGTTTTGCAATCCCTATAAATGATGCAAAAGGCATGATAAAAACACTTCTCGCAACGGGCAAAGTTCAGAAGCCGTATGTCGGTGTTCGATATGTGTCAATCACACCGGACGTAGTGAGCCAGTATAACCTCAGCGTGAAGAATGGCGCGTATATAACTGGCGGAAGCGGTGGTCAGGTGGCAGTTGTGTCTGGTAGCCCAGCAGATAAAGCGGGCCTTAAAGAAGGCGATATCATAACAAAGATTGACGATACAAGCGTTGACAGCACACATCCATTTGCGAGTCTCATAGCTCAGCATTCAGTGGGTGACAAGGTAACTCTCACGTACCTGCGTGACGGCAAAGAATCAACTGTAACTATTACGCTTGCGTCAGCTTCATAAGACTAAGTGCGTAGCCGCGCGTTTCTCGATGTTTGAACCCGTTTTGAGCAGCGAATGCAATAATGGCTGCGTGCTGCTCGAGATCGGCTTCAAGTAATAGCAGCCCGCGCTTGTCCAGCACATCAGCACTTTGTTCTATGAGTTGTTTGATAAGTTCAAGACCGTTATCGTCAGCGTAGAGCGCGAGACTAGGCTCGTGTTCGGTTTCGGGTGACGTTTCCCAGGCTTGATCAACATAGGGCAGGTTAGCAACTATGCAGTTGAATGTCTGTCCGTCGGCAATGAATGTCGAAAGTAGGTTGCTCTCGACGAAGGCAACGTGCGCGCCCAGCTCCTTGGCGTTTTCCTGTGCCACCTGAAGCGCCTTCGGACTAATGTCGCTAAGCGTGACCTCAAGTTCTGGTCGCTCCAGCTTGAGCGTAATCCCGACACAGCCGCTTCCACACCCAACGTCAAGTACCTTTAATACTGGCTCGTTCCCCTCATACCTACTTCCGCTCCATGGCTTCGCTCCGGGTTCGGGCGAGGGCCCCGGCGCCTCGACGAACTCGGGTTGCAGATATATCGCAGAAGTAGTATTCGGGTCGCTTTCTCCCAGCGCTAGCTCAATGAGGTCTTCAGTCTCAGGGCGGGGGATTAGTACGTCAGGCGTGACGATAAATTCGCGCCCATAAAACTCTTTTTGGCCTGTTATATAGGCAATAGGCTCTCGCTTGAGCCGCCGTGTGACTAACTTTTCAAATTGCTGCAAGGTTGGACTATCTAAAGCGTCGCCGCCGTGGGCGTGTAGATACGGGCGATCAACGCTCAAAACATATGCAAGTAAGACTTCCGCATCGAGACGGGGGGATGGGGTGTCGGACTTTGCTAACTTTGTCGTAGCTGAAACAAGACTGTCTTTAAGACTCAGCATTTTGTGCTTTGAGTTCGCGTTCGCGGGTCTGAAGTTTTTCTATGATATCGTCAATATTTCCGTCCATGGCGGCGGGGATGTTTGAACGGCTGTAGCCTATACGATGGTCGGTTATACGGTCTTGTGGGAAGTTATAGGTACGGATTTTTTCGCTGCGGTCACCTGAGCCGATAAGTTCGCGGCGCTCAGCGGTCAATTTGGCGTTTTCTTCGTCAACTTTTATCTGAAGCAAACGGGAACGAAGCACGCTCATGGCCTTCAGTTTGTTTTTTAGCTGGGATTTTTCGTCCTGGTTCGTGACGACGAGGCCGGAAGGGATATGCGTGATACGCACAGCGCTGTCCGTTGTATTAACACTTTGACCACCGTGACCAGAGGCGCGGTAAATGTCTATGCGTAGGTCACTGTCCTTGATTTCGACATCGGCTTCCTCGGCTTCTGGCAGGACGGCGACTGTAACAGTAGAGGTATGAATGCGTCCCTGGCTCTCGGTAACGGGTACGCGCTGGACACGGTGAACGCCAGACTCAAACTTGAGCTTGCTATATGGGGCATCGCCTTTGACTTCGAAAATAACTTCTTTGTAGCCACCCGACTCGTTTGCGCTTTCGCTCATGAGCTCGGCTTTGTAATTATGTGCTTCACACCAACGCAAATACATGCGGTAGAGCTCGGCTGCGAACAACGAGGCCTCATCGCCTCCGGCGCCGGCGCGAATTTCGACTATAACGTTCTTCTCGTCATTTGGGTCTTTTGGCGTCAGCATAACGAATAATTTCTCGTTAAGAGCGTTCAATTCTGATTCAAGCTCAGGTAGCTCTTCTTTTGCGAGTTCAGCGAGCTCATCGCCGCCATTTGAAAGTTCGTTTGCTTCGCCAATTTGTTTTTCCAGTTCGTCTCGGCGCCTTGCAAGGCTTATGAGTTCATCGAGCTCAAGAAGCCGCCGGTTCTTGGTAGCAAAGTCTGGGTCGGAAAAGGCGTCAGGACGTGCCAAAAAATCCGTTAGTTCGGTTTTCTCTGAGAGTAGTGCCGGTAGGTCAAGATGAATATCCATGATAGTTCTATTATCTCATACAAAAACCGACCTTATAATAGGTCGGTTTTCTAGAGAGGATCGTTATTTTTCTGCTTTCGCAGCTTTTTTCTCTTTGCTTGCGGCGGCTTTCTTGGCTTTGTTGGCAAGAGCCTTACGGCGTTCTTCGGCTGCAGCAGCGCGGGCCTTGAAGCGGTCGGCGCGGCCTTCCGTGTCGATAATCTTCTCTTCACCGGGGAAGAATGGGTGAGAAGCGCTTGAAATATGCAGCTTTACGAGCGGATATTCGTTGCCGTCTTCCCATTTGATAGTTTCGTTGCTCGTCGCGGTACTCTTTGTCAGAAACGCGAACTTAGCAGCCTCGTCCTGGAAAACGACGAGACGGTAGTCGGTAGGATGTACATCTTTTTTCATAGTCAGTGGGAGATTATATCTGTTTTGTCTCTAAAAGTCAAAGATGTTATCGCGGGAGATTATGCCGTATAATGACGATGATATGGCAAAACGCTCGGTGGGTGATAAACAGATTAAAGCTTTTCTCGATTTGTTTGATGGTGATGATGAAAAGGCGAAGGCGGCACTAGAAGCTTACCGTGCCACACATCAAAAGAGTTACACTGTTCCGACCACCCCTGTCGTTGTTCAATTTACCGACGTTAGAAAGACGTATAAAATGGGTAAGCAGACGGTTGAGGCACTCCGTGGGGCGACGCTTGAAATACATGAGGGTGAATTTATTGCAGTAACGGGAGCAAGCGGAAGCGGTAAGAGCACGTTGCTTCAACTCATGGGGGCTCTCGACCAGCCGACGAGCGGAACCGTCATGGTCGCAGGCAAGAATCTCCGAAAAACGCGTGATGGCAAACTGGCGCGGTTCAGAGCGGAAACAATAGGGTTTGTGTTCCAATTCTTCTTTTTGCAGCCATTTCTTCGCTTGGAGAAGAACCTGGAAGTGCCAGGTATGTTTGCACGTATGCCAGGTAAACAACGGCGTGAACGGGCGGGGGAATTGGCGCGAAAAGTGGGTTTAAGTGACAGGCTGCGGCACTATCCCAAGGAGCTATCAGGCGGGCAAATGCAACGGGCGGCTATTGCAAGAGCGCTCATGAACTCACCAAAGCTCTTGCTCGCAGACGAGCCTACCGGAAATCTAGATTCCGTAAATGGCAAGGCAATTATAGATTTATTTGAAGCGATTCGTCAGGAGCTTGGGGCGACAGTTGTAGTTGTAACGCATGATATGGGGATTGCAGCGCGTGCTGATAGGGTTATATCTATGAAAGATGGCGAGGTACAGGCATGATTCGACTGCGGGATGCAGCAGTGCTGGCTGCAACGAAGCTACGGACGCGTAAAACGCGGACGATTGTTACGGCAGTGCTTGCAAGCCTTTTGTTCGCAGGGCTCGTGTTCGCCTTTACCCTCGTAAGAGGGGGTATAGACAGCTATGGTCGTTACAGTAAGAACGGGTTATCGCAGCGCTATATCGCGAATGTCGTAAGCTACGCAGATTCGTCTATGGACTTTTCGTCAACGGAACTTATTGTCAAGGCAAAAGAGCGAAATAAACAGGTTATAGCGGACAAAAAAGCGGATGCGAAGCGTTTGGGAATTGAGTACGATGCGACAACTGAGCCTGCCGTGACATTTAACGATGGACCGAATGGTGCTGAATATCTCAATACGGGGAACTTTGCAGTCCAGCAGGTTCTAAAAGAGGCGCAGGCAACGAAAAAGACAAATGGGCAGCTAACAAGAGAGATTGCTGCTCCGTACGGCCCGACGGCATTTTATGCTGCAAAATCATTTGGTGACACAAATAACCTGACAATTATGAAATCTGGGAAAGAGTCATTTGAGTCAACGACGCAGCAGTCAATGAGCTATTCGGTTGATCCTCTGACAACGCTTTCATATTTGCCACGCACGCTTGTTGATTCATTTCTGCTTGACGGGGCAGATTTGAGCGTTGCTACAGACACTAACGCGACAATACCGGTTATTGTGACCTATGCGGATGCGGAAAAGGCGCTCGGGCTGAAGTCGCTTCCGCAGACAGCGTCAAATGAAGAACGGTTAAAGAGGATTGATGACGTGAAGCAGAAGGCTGTCAACGTGGAAATTTCAGTATGCTACCGTAACGATGCGTCGAAACAACAGATTGAGCAGACGAAACAGCAAATAGCCGAGCTGGAAAAGCATAAAAATGACTCGATGTACCAAAAGCCAAGCCAGCTCTATGCGCTACCGGACGTAGCGAGCTGTGGTCCTGTTGTCGTAACAAAAGATACTCGGAGCATGGCTGAAAAGCAACTCGCGATGGAACAGAAGGAATTTAACATAAAGTACAATCTTGAGACTGAACCGGTGCAAAGAAAGCTAACGTTTCGGATCGTTGGCCTTTCACCTGATACACCGAACTACTCAAGTATGAGCACCTTTGATAGTCTTGTTTCGATGATAGGGGGTACATCGCTTATGGGCCAGTGGACTATCCCTTTGGAGCTGGTTGACCCGTCGGTGCAGACGAGCTTCATTCCTCAGCAAGCAGTGGGCTTTATGGGAGCATTCACATACTCAAATATCGGGAATCTTGTTGAGTTTTCCTCGGCGACCGATGCAAAGCGATTTGTGACAGAACAGGCTTGCACCGGTATGGATTGCATGACAAAGCCAATGATTACGTATTTTGGGAGCAATAGTGTTTTGCTGCAAAACATAACGGATAATACGGCGAGAGTGCTTTTGATCGCGGGTGCGATTGTTGCGGCTATCGCAGCGGTGTTGATGATGGGGATGGTTGGTCGAGTTATAACAGACAGCAGACGAGAGACGGCGGTATTTCGAGCAATTGGTGCGAAAAGAAATGACATACGGCTCATGTACACGCTGTATGTGCTGGCATTCTCGCTTATCATTGCGGCCTCAGCGATAGTGATAGGAATGGTCGGTGCGCTGCTGTATAGCAATAGTGCTGCCCCCTCTCTCACAACTTCAGCACGGCTCATGTTCATAGAAACTAGAGAAACGGCGCAATTTACGCTAGTGGCGTTATGGCCAGATGCGCTGATACTGACTGTAGCCGTGATTGTTCTTGCTGGGTTCACATCGATGCTTTTGCCGCTGGCGCGTAATCTTGCACGCAGCCCGCTCAAAGATATGCGTGATGAATAGCACCATCTCTTGTAAATGTCAAAGAGGTGGGGGATAATTGTTCTTGAAGAAAGCATAAACAAAAATGATAAACAGTAGCGTGGCTGATTTCGAGAGAGGGCTCCCGCCAGTTCCCCGTATTAGTGAGCATG
>CAXYYW010000006.1:0-12741 GCA_964293235.1 uncultured bacterium
GTACCGGGAAAAATGGTATAACGAGCTGTCATTTGTCGGATTTGCTGTGCTCGTTAGTGTCCTGAATACATTCATTGCTGCAAAACTGTATGCAATTAAAGACCGCCGTTATGGTATTGGCTTCGAATGGTTGACGGCGGCCGTGCTCCTCATCTGCTTCCTTGTGCTCATTGCGATCTTTAACGTTATTTCGGTCGTAGAATGAAAAAAGACCCACTTGATATTGAACTACCCCTGGGCAAACGAACACGCTTTTACAGGGCATTCGAAATGTTGCCGGCGCTGCTGAGCTATGGCGTTATCCTTCTCCCGGTCATATTAAGTATTATCAGCCCGGCAGCAGGAGCGGTATTTGTTATTATTTACATTATCATCTGGTTTGTAAAAGCCATGACAATGTCTGTTCGCTCTATACAGGGGTTTAGTATCTTAAAACAAGCCCAAGAGGTCGATTGGCGTCGTCGTCTTAGTGATCTGGAATATCCTGAGCGCTCACTGAAGCATTGGGCGGGCAGTAATGAGTGGAAGGCTGATATCCACCATCACAACCTCGAGCGGCTCGCCGTGAGTGAAGGTGCGCGTAAGCCATCTGAAATAACAAATGCTATCATCATTGCGACATACAATGAATCTCTGGAAGTTCTTGAGCCAACCGTGCAGGCGTTGCTTTCAGGTGATTATGATATGAAGCGAGCCATGGTGATTATTGCTTACGAGGAACGGGGTGGGGCTGCTATAGAGGCTACGGTGAAGCAGCTTGAGGCGACCTATCGTGACAAATTTGCGCAATTCTATCTGGTGAAGCATCCAAAGGACTTGCCAAATGAAATTATTGGAAAGGGTGGCAATATAACCCACGCAGGCAAATTTCTTCAGAAAGAAATCGAGAGGCTTGGCATAGATCCAGAAACTGTCATCGTGACAACACTCGACTCCGACAACAGGCCACACAAGACCTATTTCTCGTATCTTGCCTACGAGTACATTATGCACCCAGAACCGCGGTATACGTCGTTTCAGCCGCTTTCACTGTACCTCAACAATATATGGGACGTCCCAGCTCCAATCCGGGTGCTTGCGACGACTAACTCGTTCTGGAATATCATCATATCCCAACGGCCTAATATGCTTCGGAACTTTGCCTCGCACTCTCAGGGACTCGCAGCGCTTATTGACATGGATTTTTGGAGTACTCGTACGATTGTTGAGGATGGGCACCAGTTTTGGCGGAGCTACTTCAGATACGATGGCCACTACAGCGTAACGCCCATATTCGTTCCTATCTATCAAGATGCCGTCATGAATGAGAAGCTCACAAGAACCCTGCATGCTCAATATGTTCAGCTTCGTCGTTGGGCCTACGGTGCATCAGATATACCGTACGTTGCCGAGCGGGTTTTAACGAAAAAGCGCACCGCTCCGTTCTTTGACGCCTTCTTAAAGTTTATACGGCTTGTCGATAGCCACATTAGCTGGGCGAGCGCACCGTTTATCTTGCTTCTTGGTGCCTTTGCGCCTCTGTTCCTGAGCTCTGAATCAAGTCGTAGCATTATAGCGCACCAGCTACCGGGTGTCGCGAGTACCATACAGTCCATAGCACTTATAGGGCTTATCACGATTATTATCTTATCGTTTCGACTGCTGCCTGAACGGCCAAAGGAATATACCTGGCGTCGTAACGTTAGCATGCTCCTGCAGTGGGTGATGGCGCCCCTGCTTGGCATTATCTACAGCTCAGCGGCCTCATTGTATTCGCAAACTCGGCTTCTCTTCGGCAGATACCTCGAATTCGAAGTGACAAGGAAAGTAGTCGTGAAACGCGACACGTAAAGTCGAACTGACAAGGAAAGTAGTCGTGAAACGCGACACGTAAAGTCGAACTGGCACGCTATTACTCTGAATAAAAGAAGAGCCCCTCTTAAGAGGGGCTCTTTCGAGTACTATAGCTACTTATTTACCTTCGCTTTGGAAGGGGGGTCGCTTCGAAGTAGAGGCGGAAATGGTCAAGCTTCGAATCTGTTTCGGTACTCTGTATGGTGATAGGAGTAGCCATACATTTAATACTAGCACAAATAGTAAATAATGTCAAGCGTTACCTATGTTCGAGCTATATCATGGCATGAATAAATGGTGCTTAGAATGAGTACTTTCACACGTGGAAAACTCTGGAAAACTTCCTTCACCCCTGTTTGAAAACAAATAAAATACCCCCTAATTTTTAGGAGGATACTTTATTTGGTGGGCGATAGAGGATTCGAACCTCTCACCTCATCCACGTCAAGGATGCGCTCTAGCCAAATGAGCTAATCGCCCTCGTCGAGGTTGCAGAGGACAGGGGAAATAATAGCAAAAATACATCTGTTACGCAAGGTGTGCTACAATGATGAATAAGCGGTGATGCGGACTAACCACCCGAGGAGCTTCGTGAACTAGAGGGAGACACACGTTAACAAGTGTCCCGAAGAGCAAAAGCATCGGTGGAACCGCCTGTCGCAAAATGATGGGCCCGAAGCGCGCAGACTGTGGATTTCTGCGTGTTTTTAATTCTTTACAAGGAGAGACACATGGATAATGAGACGCTTCATGCAATGAGACACAGCCTAGCGCATATCACGGCGCAGGCTGTGCAACACCTCTGGCCAGAGGCAAAGTTTGGCGTTGGCCCGGCTATTGAAAACGGGTTCTATTATGATATCGACCTTGGCGATACGAAGATATCAGAAGCTGATTTTAAGAAAATTGAGAAGGAAATGCGGACGATAATCAACAAAGATTATCCCTTCGAAAGGAGTGAGAAGCCTATAGACGAAGCCATCACGTGGGCGAAGGAGAAGGACCAACCATATAAGCTTGAGTTGCTTCACGACCTCAAGAGAGAAGGGACAACGCTTGCGCGTGAACTTGACCAGTCTATGATGGGGATTGATCTGCCTGCCGGTATTAGCGGTGCGCTTCGGCCAGAGGTGCAGAGCGTAGTTGACGTATCGTTCTACACCGATGGTGACTTCACTGACCTGTGTCGCGGCCCTCATGTCGAGAGTACTGGCAAGGTCGGTGCCTTCAAACTCATGCGCGTTGCGGGCGCATATTGGCGTGGCAAAGAGACGAATCCACAAATGCAGCGTCTCTATGGGGTTGCATTTGCAACCAAGGAGGAACTTGAAGAGTATCTCGCAATGCTTGAAGAGGCAAAAAAGCGTGATCATAGGAAGCTTGGTCAGGAACTTGATCTGTTTGTTTTCTCGGATCTCGTTGGAGCCGGGCTGCCACTCTGGACACCGCGCGGAACAGTGCTCAAGAATGAGCTTGACCGATACATACAAGAGCTTCGTGACGGCTACGAGTACCAACAGGTCTCCATACCGCATATAACGAAAAAGGATTTGTACGAGAGAAGTGGCCACTGGAAGAAGTTTAAAGATGAGCTATTCCGCATAACAACACGTGAAGGGCACGAATTTGCTATGAAGCCCATGAACTGTCCGCATCATACGCAGCTCTACGCATCCCGTCAGCGTAGTTACCGAGATTTGCCAATTCGTTACCGTGAAACAACCATGGTCTATAGGGATGAACAGAGTGGTGAGCTTGGCGGCTTGAGCCGTGTTCGTGGTATCACGCAGGACGATGCGCACGTTTTTTGTCGAACATCTCAGGTTGAAGAGGAAGCATTGAAGATATGGGATATCGTCGAGACGTTCTATGGGGCTCTTGGCTTCGAGAAGATGAAGGTTCGCTTTTCTACTCATGATCCAGCCGATATGGGCTCGTACGCTGGTGATGAAGCAAAATGGCTCTCTACAGAGGAGCAACTACTCAGTATCGTAAAGTCAAAGGTAGGCAATGAGTTTATCTCAGGCGTCGGTGAAGCAGCGTTTTATGGGCCAAAGATTGATTTTGTGGCGAAACACGCCATAGGACGGGAGCACCAGGTGGCGACCATCCAGCTCGACTTTAACCAGCCAGAGGGCTTTGACCTTACATGTAAGAACGAGACGGGCGAAGACGAGCGTATAGTCATGTTGCACTGCGCAATTATGGGGTCGCACGAGCGGTTCCTGAGTGTATATATCGAGCATACGGCGGGGCGTTTCCCTGTATGGTGCGCGCCGGAACAGGTACGCATTATCAGCGTCAACCAAGAGGATGTGACGCTTGGCCTTGCGCGGAAGATTGCCGAGCAGGCAAAAGCTCTTGGCCTTCGCATCAGTCTCGATGACAGCAACGAGTCAGTGGGTAAGAAAATTCGTAGTGCAGAGAGCTGGAAGGTGCCATATACGGTCGTAATTGGTGACAAGGAAGTCGCGAGTGGCAAACTGACCCCTCGTATTCGGTCTGATCTTGCCGTTCAGGATAGACCAGAAGGCGTATATGATGTTGAACATTTCCTAAATAGTGTGGCGAACGAGGCCAGGGGGCATGTCACCCGTTCATCTCTATAGTTACTATGAATAGCGAATTTAAAGAGGCGGTCTATGCGGTGGTTGCCCAAATCCCAACAGGGCGGGTTATGACGTATGGCGATATTGCAATCGTCGTTGGTCATCCGTACGCTGCACGTCAGGTTGGAGGCGTCGCGCATTTTGGTCCTAGCGGACTTCCATGGCACAGAGTTGTGAATCGCCTTGGTGATTGTGCAAGCGGGTACTACGGGGGCAAAGCTGGTCATCAAGCGGCTCTTGAGGCCGAAGGGATCATCGTAAAGGACTATAGGATAGTGAATTTTGAGGAGCTTCGATGGCATCCGTAGCTCCTTTGATAGTCATAACGGGGCCAACCGCTTCAGGTAAAAGCTCTCTTGCACTTAAGCTTGCAAAAAAATGGGGCGGGGAAATTATCTGTGCAGACTCCAGGACAATATATAAAGGCATGGACATAGGGACCGCAAAACCAACGCTAGCTGAACAAAAAGCTGTGCCACACTGGCTGCTTGATATTGCCCAGCCGGGCGATCGATTCACGGTTGCCGACTTTCAGCGGTTGGCATTCCAGGCTATTACCGACATACGTCGTCGTGGCAAAATACCGTTTTTAGTTGGTGGAACCGGTTTGTATATTGATGCCATTGTGCTCAATTTTGTGTTCGGTCCAGATGCCGATAACGGACGGCGTCGAGAACTCGAGAGTTTGTCAGTCGAAGAATTATTATTGTTGCATGCAGAACAACATATAGCTCTCCCGGAAAACGCTAAAAACAAAAGGTATCTTGTGCGAAATATTGAAAAAAACAACGCTCTTACCTCAAGGATGGAATGCCCAGACGACGACACGGCGGTGTTCGCAATTGACGCTGATAACGATGTTTTAAAGATGCGGATTCGAGAACGTATTGAGAACATGTTTGCGAGTAATATAGTGTACGAAACACAACAGCTGATTCAAGCGTATGGTCCTGAAAACGAAGCAATGACGGGCAATATGTATAAAATCATAGGGCGATTAATCGATGGTGAGATTACCCAGGGTGAAGCTGTGCGCCTTTGTGAGACGAAAGATTGGCAACTGGCAAAGCGGCAGAAGACGTGGCTCAGGCGACACGATTTTGTGCAGTGGGTGTCTGCGCAGGACGCAAAAACCGCTATAGAGGCGATCCTTCGTAAATACCGTGACGCTTGAACAATTTAGTGATACCATAGATGTGAAAGGAAGAGGATAGATACGCTATGATTGATGCGCTTTTTGGGTCAAAAACTAGAGTGAAGTTGCTCCATCTTTTTCTAAGCAATCCTGGACGTGCGTTTTATGTACGGGAAATCACTCGTAAGATAGATGAGCAGATCAATTCCGTGCGCCGTGAGCTCGCCAATATGCTCAACGTGGGCATTATTAAGAGCGAAAACTCAAATAATCGGCTGTATTATGAAGTAAACCAGGAGTATGCGCACTATGAACCTCTCCGCCAAATCTTTGTTGATGCTACGGCTGAGTCTAAGGCGTTAAAGGAAGTGGAGACTGTCGGGGACTGGTCAGCTCGTCTCAAGGCGCTTGGTGATGTTCGGGTTGCCATTTTAAGCGGTAAACTTGTCCATGGCTCTGAGTCTGAGGTTGATGTTTTGCTTGCGGGATCGGTCAATAAAACGCAAGCAAAGAAGTTTGTGAAGGAGCTGGAAGAAGATGAGGGCAAATCTTTGAACTATGTAGTCATGGAATACCAAGATTTCTATTACCGGCTGAGTATAAAAGACCGCTTTGTCATGAGTGTTATAAATACTAAACATACAATAATAGCTGACACTGAGCAGATACTAGGATAGGAGGAAAAGCTGCATGGAGTTTGAATACAAAGGTGGTAACTGTGTCATCATTACATCCAAACAGGGAGTTGTCGTCGTTGACGGGAAGCTATCGAGCATTGGGCTTAAAGATATTCAGCCAAAAGATGCCATAGAGCTAGCAACTCAGGCGGCCTTTTCTGCCGAGAGTGGCCGAGTTGGCGTGGATATGCCTGGTGAGTATGAGATAAGCGATATCTCAATTCTCGGAGTTGCAGCGGCGCGCATGATTGATTATGACGGGTCCCTCCAGGCCACGATGTATCGGCTGGTATTCCCGGATCTAGCGGTGGGAGTGCTTGGGCACGTTGCGACCCCATTAACCGATGAACAGCTTGAGAGCCTTGGGATGGTTGACGTACTTATCGTGCCCGTCGGGGGAGGCGGGTATACGCTAGACGCCCACCACGCGGTTGAGGTGGTGCATAAAATCAATCCTAAAGTTATCATACCGACACATTTTGCTGATTCACACTCAAAGTACGAAGTGCCACAAGATGAGCTTGAACCTTTCGTGAAGCTTCTTGGCGCAGCTCACGAAGTCATGCGAAAGTGGAAGGTGAAGAATGGTGTGCTTCCTGAGGCCCAGACGGTTATCGAGCTCACCCGTACGAGTTAATGTCGACGTTCCATAACAAAAAGCCCCTTATGGAGGGGTATTTGTTATCTGCGGAATGGTGCTGTTACTTCGCTATGATGCCTTTTTTCTTCAGAGTACGGATTGCTTGGGTCGACACTGTCATCGTGACTTTCTGCCCGTCAACAACAAATGTCTTTTTCTGAAGGTTAGGCTTGAATACCCGTTTTGTGCGACGCAACGAAAAACTGACGTTATTGCCGTGTTGCTTTCCTTTGCCGGTGATTTCACATCGAGATGCCATGTTACCTCTTAAACTTTCATGAATATAGCCGTTCCATATTACTGTTTTTTGTTCATTTGGTCAAGGGTCTAGCTGGTATAATGAGAGGATGACCATAGATTTTGCATATCTTGCGGTGGTCCTCGGCGTAATTCTCGTATCTATGACGCTTCATGAGGCGATGCATGGTTACGTTGCGTATTGGCTTGGTGATGATACCGCAAAGGCTGAAGGACGTTTGACGCTTAACCCAATCGCGCATCTCGATCCGTTCCTTTCAGTACTGCTCCCGCTCATGCTTGCCATTGCGCAGTTGCCCATATTCGGTGGGGCGAAGCCTGTGCCGTTTAACCCGGGAAGAGTAAAATATGGTGAATTTGGCGCGGCACTTGTTGGGGTCGCGGGGCCTTTGACGAACTTCCTGCTTGCGCTCGTCTTGTTCGGAGTTTTTGTCGCAACTGGTCAACCGGCTGCAACTACCACCCTGGGGCTTATTCTACAACTTGGAGTAATGGTTAATCTCGGCTTCTTCGTGTTCAATATGCTTCCAATTCCTCCGCTCGACGGCTCCCGCGTGCTGTATGCAATCGCGCCGGACTGGGCAAGGCGGGGTATGGAGTGGGTTGAGAGATATGGAATTATGTTAGTATTCGTCCTAGTTCTCCTTGCAGGAGGTCTTATAGGGGAGTATATGTCAGCGGCTATCAACTTCTTCATCG
Organism: uncultured bacterium; assembly: GCA_964293235.1. GTDB lineage: Bacteria > Patescibacteriota > Saccharimonadia > Saccharimonadales > Saccharimonadaceae > JAPUDS01. The sequence goes on from CAXYYW010000006.1 coordinate 7,852, forward strand.
CCATCTTCAGTGCGCTGTTTGGTGTATAATAAGAAGTGTCCTTCGAAGTCCGTCGAGGGTTCATGATTTCCTAACAAATCGTGAAAGGGATCTCAACATTCTCGTCTGACTATTAGGCCGGGCGTATGAGAGAACCCACCTTGCGCATACGCGGGGATTATCTGCCCTCGACGGTCTTCGGAGGATATTATTTTATGTATCAGGGTGTAGCTTAGCCCGGTAAAGCGCTGCGCTGGGGGTGCAGAGACCGCAGGTTCAAATCCTGTCACCCTGACCATACGAAAGTATATGCAAGAATTGATATAAAACAAAAAGTTGTCACCAAAGCAATTATCAAGTACGACGACAAGGTTGCTTGGAATGCGATGTCAGACATACAACAAAAAGACATCACACAATCAACCCAGCAGATTCTCGGCATGCTTCCGGCTTCGTTCGCACCAGGGAGAAGCGTTGCAGGAGTGGACAAAGTCGATGATAAAAAAGCAACGTATGAATCACTGATTGACTATGCCGATGGGGGCTCTAGGGATAACCCTGGTCAGTCTGTAGCCAGTTTTGGGCTTATTGATACAGCAGCTCTATCTTTTACTCGAAAAGGCGCTTGAACTGGACGCATCTGTAGTTGACAGACGCATCTCGTGGTATAATTTGTTCGCTAGACTGCTGGATGATCGCCAGATCACGTATCTGGAGGGAAAGTCCGGGCAGCACAGAACATTGACAGTTACTAACGGTAACCGGGGGCAACCCTAGGGAAAGTGCCACAGAAACATATACCGCTTTGGTCCCTAAAGGGTCAAAGTAAGGGTGAAAAGAGTGAGGTAAGGGCTCACAGTCGACTCTGGTGACAGAGGAGAAGGGTAAACCCTGTCAGCTGCAAGGCGATTCACAACTATCTCTAAGTAGATAGAGGCTGTTCGTCTCGTGGATCAAGAAGCCGCTCGAGCTCGTAAGCAATTATGAGCCTAGATAGCTGATCTTCCCCGTGCCCCATGGGGCACGGGCCAGAACCCGGCTTATAGGCAGTCTAAACTAAAATAACTCGCGTTAAGCGAGTTATTTTAGTTTGCGCTACTGTCCTTTTACTATTTAGCTAACTTTACTAGGGCAGTAAAGGCTTTTGGTTCGCTTACTGCAAGTTCAGCAAGGACCTTGCGGTCCAGCTCAACGCCTGCTGTTTTAAGCGCATGCATTAACTTGCCATATGTCGTGCCGTTTTCACGCGCAGCAGCATTTATTCTGGTGATCCATAGCTCCCGAAGGTCACGCTTCTTGTTGCGCCTGTCCCTGTATGCGTACTGTAGAGCACGAATAACCGCCTGCTTCGCAAGACGAAAAGACCGAGTGCGGTTGTGCTGCATGCCTTTGGCGGCTTTGAGTGTCTTTTTGTGCTTCGCCCGTGCTGGGACGCCTCGTTTTACTCGCATATCCTAAACTCCTAATGCCCGTTTAATGTTCTTGGAATTTTTACCCTTAACAACGGCTGGCGTTCCTATGACGCGCTTGCGACTTTCACTTTTTCCAGCCAAGAAATGGCCGGCAAATGCGCGGCGTCTAAGAATTTTGCCGGTAGCAGTGGTGCGGACACGTTTTGCTGTGCCGCGATGGGTTTTTAGCTTTGGCATTTACTTACTCCTTACTATCATGCTCAGATTCCGTCCATTTATCTGAGGTTTCTGTTCAACGATGACATCTTCACCGAGAGAAGTGATGATTTTATCCATCAGCCCAAAACCTAGTTCCTGATGCGCGTTTTCGCGACCTCGGTACATGAGTTGTATCCGTACCTTATCGCCGTCCTCTAGGAATGACAGGACTTTCTTGAGTTTGATATCAAGATCGTGTTGTCCAATCTTGAGACCAAGCCGTATCTGTTTGAGCTCGCTCACCTTAGCGCGCTTCTTATTCCGCTGCTGCTCTTTCATCTTTTGGTACTGGTATTTACCCCAGTCAACGATTTTTGCAACAGGCGGAGTCGCTTGAGGCGAAATCTCAACCAGATCAAGTCCGGCGTTTTCGGCAGCTTTCATAGCATCAGTTCGTGACATGATCCCGAGTTGTTCACCGCTTGCACCGATGACTCTAAGTTCGGAAGCCCGGATTGCTCCGTTTATGCGAATTGATGTGTTGATAGCTTTCTCTGCTCCTTTGTATAACGTTGAACGTGTTAATTTACCGAGGTATTCTAGCAGAAATACCCTTGAAACGCAACTGATTACAGGCGAATATCGGCTGCTTTTTGCCTGTATTGCAGCGCTTCAGCCATGTGTGGCGCCAAGATTTCGGCTTCTCCTGCAAGGTCTGCTATGGTTCGCGCGACCTTTATAGCCTTAAAATAGCTACGTGCAGAGAGTTTCATGCGCTCTGCAGCACTGTTTAGTAGTTCGGTTGCAGCTTCGCTCAGGTGAGTTGTCGCGGCGATATTTTTGCTGGGAAGCTCGGCGTTTGTATGCTTGTGGTTGCGCTCGTGCTGTCTAGCGCGCGCTTGTATGACCTGCTCACGTACAGCTGGGCTCTCGGGACTCGCTGAGTGTGCAAGAAGGTGCTTCTCATTTACTCTCGCGACAGGAACGATCATATCAATACGATCAAGCAGAGGACCTGAGACTCGTTTCTCGTAGTTCACTATCTGATTCAATGAACAGCTACAGGAGTGGTCTGGATCTCCGTAATAACCGCACGGGCAGGGGTTACGCGTAGCGACTAGCATGAACTTTGCGGGGTAGCGCACCCTACCGGCCGCACGGGCAACATTGATCTCACGGTCCTCAAGGGGCTGCCTAAGGGCTTCGAGCGAGCTTCTTGGGTATTCAGGTAGCTCGTCAAGAAACAGCACGCCACAGTGAGCGAGGCTTACTTCGCCAGGGAGCGGTTTTGTGCCTCCACCAATAAGTGATATTTGACTAGCAGTATGGTGTGGTGACCGAAAGGGGAGCTCAGTGACGATGTCCTCAGTTGTCTCGCCGACAAGGCTCTGCAATTTTGTAATAGCAACCTGTTCCTCATAGGTCGGGCTAGGGAGAATAGAGACCAGGGCTCTTGCGAGCATTGTTTTTCCAGCACCAGGCGGGCCGTCAAAGAGCACATTGTGGCCTCCTGCCGCGGCGATTATAAGGGCTCGTTTTGCTTGTTCTTGGCCATGAATATCTCCCAAATCAACACTGTAGTGTGGCGCAGTTGTTCCTTGTTGCCTTGCCGTTTTCTCAAGCCGTTTTTCGCCAATAAGATGCAGGTAAATATCACCAAGTGTTTCCGCGCCAATCACCTCGATTCCCTCTATAAGCGCTGCCTGTTTCGCATTCCCCTTGGGGACAATAACAGTCTCATAACCGTTCTTTTGCGCTATTTGGGCAATGTTTATGATTCCACGGACTGGACGGAGCTCTCCTGTGAGGCTGAGCTCACCAGCAAAGGCAATGCCTTTTACGGCGGTTTGCTTTATCTGGCCAGAGACAATAAGAATAGCTATGGCCATGGGCACATCGAAGTGTGAACCATCCTTCGGGAGGTCAGCAGGTGCAAGGTTGATCGTTATCTTGCTTGCGGGAAAGTCAAAGTGCGAGTTTGTTATAGCGGAGCGTATGCGCTCCTTCGCCTCGTCAATAGACTTGTTGCCCAGGCCAACAATTGCAATTGTTGGCAAACCTTTTTTGGCATCACATTCAATATCGATAAGATGTCCATCAAAGCCGAGCGCGGTTGCAGATGTTACCCTCGCAGTCATAGATAACCATAAGTATAGAGTGTATCCCTGTTTTATGCTATACTTATCTTCGGTAGGGGGCTGAAACATGCTTTCGACGATTGGACTTTAACAGATCATCTTGCAAGCCGAACCACTGACGTAATCAGTATCAATAACTGCAAATCCAATTGCATGGCTGAAGGAAATGTTTGCCCCAAAGCAGACAGCCTTCGCCCTTGCTGCCTAATTTAGGCTAGCCATCTTCACGCCGACGTCATATACAGCGTGAGGGTGTTATATTCATATGACTTGGCGGATACGTAGCTGTGGAGCGTGACCGCGACATTTATTCATAGACCGGAAGCTGTGTCTTTGTTTATTACTAAGCAGCTGACGCGTATACGAAATAAACTATGCTTGTAGACGGATGATAGGTTACCAACCGGACCCGGGTGCAATACCCGGCAGCTCCACCAACGAGAATACCCGACTATGACAGTCGGGTATTGTCGTTTGATAGGGCAATTTTAGCAGAAAAGCACTCATAAAAAACGAAACGACCGCCTGCGAGTAACGGTCGTTTCTTTTATTTCTGATTTGTTTTGGTTTTTGGCCCTTGCACAAGTTTTTTATTCAAGAGCTACCCCTATAATAATGACTCAAAGCGCTAGTGTCAATGGTAATTTTTACATACTATCAAGCTGTGGATAACTTGCGGCGACGGCCATATATATAGTGTTTGCCGGCGATGCATAGCAACTACTCATGGTACACTTGCTCTGTGATGAATATTGAAGCATATGCTGACGCGCAAAGGCTCTGGGATTATATGAAACTGGACCAGCCGGCCGTATCTGCTGACTTGCTTTTGGTACTCGGCAGCATTGATGACCGGGTCGCACTATACGCTGCGGAATTGTCACGCACGTATGGCTATGGATTGGTCGTCTTCTCTGGGGGTATAGCTCACGGCGGGGATCTGCTGAGCACCGCCTGGGATAAAAGCGAAGCAGAGCACTTTTTTGATACCTTTATGCGCTCGGGCGGTAAGGCTAGGCAAATCTTACTCGAAACGGCCGCGGTTAATACCGGGCAGAACGCCCTGCTTACATACGAACTGCTACAAACTAGTGCCGTGAAAGACCCACAGAGCATAGAAATTGTTACAAAGCCGTACATGGAGCGTCGTGCCGTCGCTACGT
>CAXYYW010000007.1:0-12584 GCA_964293235.1 uncultured bacterium
TCACCCTCACGCGTAAACTTCTTGTGTGGTTTTACGCGTAGATGCACATACAAATCGCCCTTTGGGCCGTCCTGTGTCGCTTCGCCGCGCTCACGAAGACGTATGGTTGCGCCATCATCAACACCGGCTGGTACTTTGACTGTCATATCTTGCTTACGCCGTGCCGTGCCGTTACCGCCACAGACAGAACAATTCTTCTCTGGGACGCGGCCGCGACCGTGACAGGTTGAGCACGTTGCTGCCTGTTGTATGGGCCCAAAAATCGTATTCATAACCCGCGTTTGCTGGCCTGAACCTTGGCAGGTCGGACACGTCTTGAGCTCATAGCCTGGCTCAGCACCGCTACCCTTACAGTGCGTGCATGTATCCTCGAGCGACAGGCTTATCTTCTTCTCAGTGCCAAAGATAGCCTCTTCAAACGTGAGGTCAAGGCTTACTTCGACATCGCGGCCACGCTCTGGTCCGCGGCTTGCGCCGCCACCACCGAAAAATGAGCTAAACAAGTCGCCAAAGCCACCATCTCCAAAGTCAAAGTGGACATTCTGTCCCTGGCCGCCAAACGGATTGCCACCGCTATAACCACCACCAGACGCACCGCCAACGCCTGCGTGACCGAATTGGTCGTAGCGCTGGCGTTTCTGCTTGTCTTTCAGGACCTCGTAGGCTTCGTTGATTTCTTTGAATTTCTCTTCGTCACCACCTTCTTTGTCTGGGTGGTACTGCACAGCAAGCTTGCGAAACGCCTTTTTAATTTCGTCGTCGCTCGCAGATTTGCCAACCCCTAATACTTCGTAGTAGTCACGTTTTGTCATCTGTTACCAGTATAAAAAACTAGCACTCAAAAGTAAAGAGTGCTAGCTAAGCTTATCTGTTATTCGTCTGTCTGGTCGTTCACTGGTATCTTTGTAGCCTTTGCTGGGTCAACGCCACCACCCGGGGCTACCTTTTTCTCGACAATTCCGGCGGTATTTTCAACCTTTTCGGCAGTTTCGCCTAAATTATCGACAGCCCTGCTGATAGCTTGCTCTATCTCATCGATACCCTTCACGATTGCATCCGGATCAAGAAAATCTAGCCAACCCATATGCTATATATTATACTTCGTCGTCTCCGAGTATGTCTAAAATTTTACTAATCCCATTCTCTTTATCAATCTCTTGAATTTTAAGAAGCTTAATCACATTGCAAATATCCTTAAGATTTTGGTGCGAATCACCTCGATGCGCTGAGTTTGATAATCTAATAAGTCTCCCCTTTGCATCGATCATGTCCTTTTCATTTGGTATCTGATTCATACCAATAACTAATTTTCTAAATTGAATGTTTAGATACGCGACTTCAAGCTCTAGTGAAAGACGACGAATAATTGGCTGCGCCTCGTCTGCAAGACTATCACTAGAACCTGGACTTGTAAGGATATTGGAGTAATAGCCTAGCTGCACTGATAGTTCATTGAGCTTATCGAAGTACCTTTGTAGCGGCCTCACCACCCCAGCCACAACTAAAAACGCTAAAATTGCGAACATCTGCGTCACTAGTAGGTTGGTCCACATTTCTTCCATATATATGAAATCTTAAAAGTGCCGCGTTTGCGGCACTTTTATCTTATTTTACTTTTCGTCGACGACTTCGCCTTCGACTGGTTCGTCAGCTTTCTTGTCGTCCGACTTACCATCTTCAGCCTTCTCATCTTTTGCTGCCTGTTCGTACATCTTTGCACCGATAGGCATGATAGCGTCGTTCAGCGCCTTTGAAGCCGCTTCGAGCTCATCTTTATCATCTGAGTCTTTGTGCTTTTCCGCTTCGGCAACGGCGTCTTCGATGGCCTTCTTGTCATCGTCAGAAATCTTGTCCTTGAACTCGTCTGGCATTTTCTTTGCCTGGTAAATGGCATTTTCGAGCTGGTTCTTCGCATCGACTGCTTCGCGTCGTTTCTTGTCTTCATCGGCGTGCGATTCGGCTTCTTTTTGCGCCTTCTCGATATCATCTTTGCTCATATTACCGGAGTTCTGGATGGTGATGCTCTGCTCTTTGCCCGTACCCTTATCCTTCGCGGTCACGTTCAAGATACCGTTCGCATCGATGTTAAAGGTCACTTCAATCTGTGGAACACCGCGAGGCGCTGGCGCGATACCGTCGAGGATAAAGCGGCCAAGGCTCTTGTTGTCCTGAGCAAATTCGCGCTCACCTTGGAGGACGTTGATCTCAACCTGCGGCTGATTGTCGGCAGCAGTTGAGAACGTCTCGCTTTTGCTGGTTGGAACGGTCGTATTGCGCTCAATAAGCTTCGTACTAACACCGCCCATGGTCTCGATACCGAGTGAAAGCGGCGTGACGTCGAGGAGCAAAACATCCTTCACGTCACCAGTCAGAACACCACCCTGGATAGCTGCGCCAACAGCGACAACTTCGTCTGGGTTCACGCCCTGCATAGGGTCTTTGCCAAACAGCTTCTTCACACGCTCAACAACGCTCGGCATACGGGTCATACCACCGACGAGAACAACTTCGTTGATTTCCTTTGCGTCGAGCTTCGCGTCTTTGAGCGCTTTCTTGACCGGATCATCAAGCCTATCAAGCAGGGGTGAAACAAGCTCTTCAAGCTTTGCGCGGCTAAGTTTGATCTCGAAGTGCTTTGGACCATCGGCATCGGCGGTGATAAACGGAATGTTTATCTCCGTTTCTGTTGTGCTCGAAAGCTCTTTCTTTGCCTTTTCAGCCTCGTCCTTCAGGCGCTGCATAGCAGCGTTGTCTTTGCGAAGATCGATACCGTCAGACTTCTTAAATTCATCGAGGAAGTAGTTAACGATGACATTGTCAAAGTCTTCACCACCAAGGTGCGTATCGCCATTTGTCGACTTTACCTCGAAGACACCGTCACCGAGCTCAAGTACGGAGACGTCGAATGTACCGCCACCGAGGTCGAAGACGACGATTTTCTCTTCCTTACCCTTTTCGAGACCATAAGCAAGCGCAGCAGCAGTCGGCTCATTGATAATACGCTTGACTTCAAGACCAGCAATCTTGCCGGCGTCTTTGGTCGCCTGGCGCTGTGAGTCATCGAAGTAGGCCGGAACAGTGATAACAGCTTCGGTAACTGGTTCGCCAAGGAATGCTTCTGCATCAGTCTTAATTTTGCTAAGAATCATAGCGCTGACTTCTTCAGGCGTATATTCCTTGTCGGCCATCTTTACGCCAACGCCACCTTTATGCTTTACAATTTCGTACGGCATGATGTCGAGGTCTTTTTGCACTTCCTTATCGTCAAATTTGCGCCCAATAAGTCGTTTTACGCCATAAATAGTGTTCTTTGCGTTTGTCACACGCTGGCGCTGCGCAACCTGGCCAACCAGGCGTTCGCCCTTTTTGTTGATAGCCACAACACTTGGTGTCGTGCGGTTACCTTCGGCATTTGCAATAACCTCTGGCTTGCCAGCCACCATGTAGGCAACGGCCGAGTTCGTCGTACCGAGGTCGATTCCGATAATTTTACCCATGTTTACATCCTCCTTAGTTAGTATGAGTTGAATTCTTAATGGTTCATCCTATTTTAGCACTCCTCGCAGGACAGTGCCAAATGTACTTCTAGTATAAGAAATTAGCACTCGTGTGTCAAGAGTGCTAATATATCTGTTCGTGGGTTCTTGTTGCGCGTAAAATACATACTAGTTTTCGAGAAACGAGCACGGCGTAGTTCACCTACTTCGCGCGAGTATCGCAAGAAAAATAGCATGTAGATTACCGTAAGAAAAGGCCACGGGCAGATATAGTTAGTAATCGCTGACACACTCGTCAAGAGTGCTAATTATACTGTTTTAACCCTGTTTGAGTCTATTGGCGCGTCACTTTGACCATGCTATGGCGCAAAACGTCGCCACCAAGCATATAGCCAGCCTGGAGCTCTTCGGCGATCACTTCGTGTTCACCGTCTGATTCATCAAATTGCACCGCCTCATGGAGCTCAGGATTGAACGGTGTACCGGGGGCTGCGTCGATCTTCTTGATATCAAGTTCTAACAGTGCTTTATCGAGTTTCTTCGTAAGGCCAACGATACCGTTTGCCCACGCGTTATCTTTGAGCTCTTCTGGAACATGGGCCGTTGCACGCTCAATCGTATCGATATTAGGTAGTAGCTGTGAAATAGCCCCGACACGGCCATGTGCTCGTGCCATAGCCTTTTCCGACTCGACCCGTTTGCGGTAGTTTTCAAAATCAGCTCGGGTGCGCTGCAGGTCAAGCATCAGCTCACCGACTTGTTGCTCTAGTTCTTCTTGTTTCTTGCTTTTGGGCACGGCCAGTTCTTACTCCCGATAATTAGTCATCTTTGCCGTAAAGTATATCAAACTGGCACTCATAATTCTAGAGTGCCAACTGCATTCCACGAATTGATATCAACTACTACAAATGATGTCTGCTAAATTCTCGCTACGGATGACATTGACAACTCTTTGGCAGAAATAGGGGGCGACAGTTGCTGCAAACGTGCTGTTCGGATGCCCATCACCAACACCATATTCAGGTAGAATATAATCCCCTCCTTCGGTTTCCAGTTCGTAAAAATCCCAAATATATATGTTATCTCCCGTTTCATCCCATATATTCTTGACCCAGTCAAAAAATTGTCGCGAACGTGCACGCTGATTAGCGTTAATATTTTGAGTCTGCGCGGCACCAGTCCAAAGAATAAATTTAGTGTTTGGATATGAGTGTAATTTGGTCTTTAATGCGGCATACTGTAACTGATAATTTTCGATCGACTTCGTTTCCGACGAAACCGATGGATTTCCAGTATCGGCATTGATCTCACTTACAGGAAAACAATGTTTGAAAACGATAGTATCATATTGTGCCGTCAAAACGTCGAGGCTCGCCTGTGACTGAGCGGTCGCATCAGCACCGGGGTTGATCCATATATTCCAGTAATCATACGGGTAGTTTGCCCACGGATACGGTGAGTTCGGGTAAGCCTGCTCAGTTATTTGATACGTCGTTCCATGCGCGGTATTGTAGCTCGAGAACCAGCTGGGTACTCCACCGTCCCAGATTACACCGCCAGTACTGTGATGCAGGAATAATATATTGGCGCTCGTTGGAGGCTGTAACACCTCGGCACCGTTATGCTCAGCATAATAGCCTGCGCTCTTTTGGAATCTTCTAGCACATCTGCCCATGACGCCCTTTCCTACCAGCGATAAATATGATGACTATACTCTGCAGCAAATGTATCTGTAAACTTTAGACGACCGCCTGAGCTGAACGGTGTGATACTCCGACTTTCGAACATCACCTCGATAGAACTCGGGGTTTGACCAACGGGAAGATACATGTCAAACGTACCACCGTTCGGTGCGGACAAATCAGGGAGGGCTATAATGTAATGATTACTGTCTAAGCCGACGCGATACACAGAATATATGTCGCGGTGCAGTAGATGCATGACTGACGCCGCATTGATAGCAGGTGCAAGTGTCTCAAGCTCGTTTTTAATTTTGATGAGTCGCGCCGAAAGATCGGGGTGACGATTGGTAAAATCTGAGATTACCCAATCGCTGCCGCTAAATCGCACCCAAGTATACGATGATACATCTGGTACCTGACCTATAGTCGGTTTGAGGGCCGCATAGTACCACACTCCGCCATACTCAACGCATTGACCTTCACGATAATCCGTCGTCGAAACCCACGCCGGCGGAGTGACCGCGCCATTTGTATCCATCTCTGGGAATGAATGGTGGAAGTAATTAATCATCCGAGCACCACCGATAATCGATGCCCACACTGCTCCTTCAACCTGATCAGGATTTGGACCCCCAGATTCGTTGCTGTTGTATGGATGCCCTAGCTCAACGTAATTACCAAGTGGACGAGGAGCACTTTGCAGTGAGCGATGCCGCTCAACAAGCAAGCCATAGTTGCACGCGCGTCGATACTGGCTTGAATCTATACCAAGATAGTTGTTTATTATGGTACTAGTTGTGTCTTGAGAGTAGAAGTATAGATCAGTTGACTCAATATCAACTCCAGGGTAGTTAACAAAGTCAGCCGGCTCATAACTGCCACCCCCCATGCCCATAGTCACATAATTACCGAAATTGGCATATCCCAAGTAGCCACTCGGCACCAAAGCCGCGTTGGCTTGCATCCTTGTCATGCCTTCATCGCCACTCATATCAGCTTCATCATCTATAAAGTAGCCTATAGTCTCACTACCTCGTGTACCTGTCATACCAGCCGGTCTTGACGTTGCCGGCATAAGGTAAAGCCCGCTATCTCGATACCACTGATAGTCAACTTCAACACCCGGTTCACCATCTGGGTTAACGACTGTATTAATGTAAGGGGCCATGGCAGCGACCTCACCACTTGTCCACATCTCTGCCGGCTCCCAGTCAGCAACCATAACAAAACTTGGATTGGCCAGTGGCGTAGCCCCAGTGAAGGCGTTGTAGTAACTGAGGTCATAATGTTCGGGCGGACCATGCCAAACCGGATCGGCGTCGGCTTGCCCAGCCTGATAGTGCGCAGCGACACGAGTCGGGCTTAATACTTGCCCGTATACTGCAACTTGTGTTAGATAACCCCTGTAGTAATTGCCTCCTGCTGGATTCATCCCAAGATACAGGGTACTGTACCCCGTCGATGACATACTCCCCACTGCACCACTCGCAACCTGGACGTTATCGACATAGACTGTCGCAGTACCACCACCAGCAGACACATTGACAGCCAGATGATGCCATTCGTTGCTCGTACCCTCAGGCCACGTAAGTTCCGTACCACCGACACGCACCACATACTGTGGTTGTTGGTATACATGCCCAAAGGCTATAGCTGTATCTATTGAAAAGATTACTGTGTTGTAGTTCCACCCCATCCAGTAATACCAGCATTCAAACGAAAAGCCCGCCGATAAGTCGAGTGACGTCGCGGGAGCCGAAGCATATTGATCATTGGTAGCATCATTGTAGAGATAGGTATGGCGTCCTAGGGCAACGGGAGCGTAATTGTATCTGTTCGATGCATAGTCAACTGTTGTCCCTCCAATGTATGTCCCGTGTTGACTTGAGCCAGAGCTGTCAGTCATAACCGTTGTCGCCTGATCTTGCATGGCATAGTAAAGCTGGGGGGAATCGGCGAGGACCTCGTCGCTATATGCCGATATCGGGGCTGTTGCTGCAAAATCGTGGTGCGCTCTTTGCAGCCTTAGGGCAAATCTGCTCATACTATCCCTCCGCTGTTATAAATTAACTAGTTAAGCTTGAACTCATTGTAACATAAGAGGCTCATGAACGTAGGCGCTAATTGCATGAAGGGATGTCTACAACACTTCCTCAAGCATGGCACCGGTATGACGGACAAGTCGCATAACCCGGGCGTACTCTTGACGAGTTGGGCCAAGTACACCTATGTAGCTGCGGTCACTGTATGGTGAGCAGAAACGGCTTATGATGAGACTGGCCTGCGAAGTCTTGCCTATAGGATTCTCCGCCCCGATAAATACGTTCAGGGGTTCGTTTGGCGCTGCTTCGCGGAGCCACGGCTCTAGATTGTCGAGTAGGCTCGCTATTTGCTGGACATTTGCTGGGTTCGTCATAAATTCTGGCTGCGAAAAGAGATTTCCCATACCGCTCATATAGAGCTGGTCGCCTATAGTGGCAAGGCCAAGATTCCTAGTCACTTCTGCAAGACTGTCAACTGCGCTCCGTATCGCCCGGTCAGCACGATCGCTGTAGGTTGCCACCCGCGCATCGATAGCCCTCGCGCTTCTGTCGGCAAGACGCGGCATACTGTCGGCCGTTTCTGTAAGATTGTTCACGTAGAGCCGATAGCCCTTGTCAGTCGGCACTCGCCCTGCGCTTGTATGCGGCTGTGTTATGTACCCCATGTCCTCAAGCGCCGACATCTCACTACGAATAGTTGCGCTGCTGACATTAAAAAGCTTGGCGAGCGTCACGCTCCCAACTGGCACCGCAATTTCTGCGTATTGTTCAACTATGGCTTCAAGAATCTTGATTTGTCGCTCCGTCATGCTCGTAGTATAGCAGTTTCTGGCACTCTTTACAAACGAGTGCCAACATGCGTCGTACGTAAAGCAAGCTCGTGATAATCTATCCGCTCGTGATAATGTCCATTTGAATCGGCACCTCAACGCCCCCGACCACGGCGCGCTCCGTGACCGGTAGGACTGTATGCGTAACAGTGTCCTGAGCAGATGACGTGTCCGTATTGTCAACAACCGTGAGTCCAAATACAAGCGTCGTACCTGCAACGGTTCCCGGGGCGGTATAGGTGCAGACTGATCCGTTTGGCGTCAGCGTAACGGACGGGGAACCGGAAACCTGCGTGAATATATAATTCTCAATTGTGCCATCGCTGTCGATAGACCCAACCCCACTAAGTGTCACTGTCGAAAATGGTTCGATATTTGTGACATCGGCGCCAAGATGCGCAACTGGCGCCACATTTGTCGTAGTATACGGTCCTACCCATCCTGTCGTGAGAGCTTGGGCGCGAATCGTGTCGTAGCAGATAACCCGCGCTTCAGTACCGGTTGTGTTGCGGCCAATAGCGACGCGTGCAACATCGGCCGTCCCGGTATTTTGCGCCGATGACGACCAAGTCGCCTCGGCCGTCGTGGCCTCACCCAGATAGTACGAGTACTCTATAAGACCATCAGACGTCGTTGTCCCCTTGCGTACGGCAATCTCAACTCGAACCATTTGGTTGATGGGAAACGTCGAGGCAGCACGCGACACTGAAATCCCAGCGCCAGCGGCATTTTGCATGATAAATTTACCATCGGACCCGATACACGCTATACACATATTGCCACTGGCGTGACGTATATACCCTATATATTCAGTAGCTGCCGGCAAGTCAGACAGGAAGATATAGAAACTGTGAACAAGCCTGCCCGACTCGGCAATATCCCAAAACATATTGCCGCCCGCACTCGTACCATATGTAAACATATACCCCTTCGACCCATGCGCAGGCATAAAGTCAGAAAAATATATCGTATTGCCCGTGCCAACATTGACGGCCGATGCTGCGGTCCCTGACGCCCCTCCGGTGTTAGCGATCGTCGGAGCAACGCCATTCGTGCCACCCTCGGCAGTGTTTTCTATAGTGTTTGAGGAGCCTGCGGCGTACGGCGACATCCATCCTGATGCTAAGCTTTGCCAGCGAATAGTGTCATACTGCACGACATGCGCCTCAGCACGACCTGTCGAGCGACCTATGAAGAAATAGGCCTGTGCAGTGGTGCCTGCATTTTGTACCGAAGACTCCCATGTATACAGTGCCGTCGAGGATTCGCCAAGATAATACGAGTAACCAAGGGTACCATCCGACGTTGTCGTACCATTTTGCACCGACATCTCAACACGAACCCACTGTGCAACTGGAAAGGTCGACGGGGCTCTTGAGGCGGAAATGCCCGTGCCTGCCGCGTTCAACATAATCAATTTTCCATCGGACCCGATGGTCAATATACCCATATTTCCGCTTGCATGGCGCATACCACCCAAATCTTCAGCCGATGCTGGAAGCGAGTCAATCTTATAATAAAACGAGACAACTTGACGGCTGCTGCTTGAGGCACACGCCCACAGGATGCGAGTCGCACCAGCACCGCCCGCCAGGAATGACATCTCAACACCACGACTCCCATGATCAGCTGCCGATGTTTTTGCCGTTATCGCATCACCAGACGCAACCGCGATAGATGACAGAGCATCACCCGACACTCCACCTGAATTCGCCGCCGATGGAACAACTCCGTCGGCAATTCCTTCAATTGTGTTTAAACCCGATGCCATGCTACGCTACACTCCTTTTATGCATTGTAGTGAATCCCAAGGTCACGCGGCTCAGATAGATATTGCGCAGCATACGGTCCATCAACCCATATACTTGAAATAGAACTTGTCAGCCCTGGGACAGTTGTCCCTGCACGCTGATCAAATCGTACCCAATATCCAGACCACACACCCGACTGTACCGCTGTTGCCCTATAGTGATTGTTATTGGTTGCAGTAAACGTCATGTTCGGCTTGATATTGAAGTGCGCAAGACCGCCGAGTATCCAGTTCTTCTCAACAATTAATGTGTTATCCACCCCCGCACCGGTATTATCACCTATTGTAACGGCGGCACCGTTACAATAGCCCTGCCCGATAAGCCACGGTTTGTCCGGATTCGTACCCGTCCCTGCGAGTGCATGCGAGGTGCCCTTTAGCGAATTCCCAAGAATATGGATGTTACGCCCTCCTTGAAACTGTATGCAGTCATTGTGCGTGCCATCCGTGTGCGATGTCGTAATCGTATCCGGATACACATAGGTCAAATCCTCTATCAAACAACCGTAAATCTTGACGTCACAGCTCGTGTTTGTCGTTGAAGTTGTATAAATTCCACACCCATCAACTCCCCCTGACAAATGGCATCGGTACAATTCATACTGTTTGCCAAGTACACAATCGCGGCCGTTTGACTCGGTTCGAGGCTTTATAGTGCAGTCGGTAAGTTTAGCTATGCCGGTCCGTGTATTGTTGCAGTTTACGACAGCGGTATTACCCGAAGTAATCGTATTGGCTCCGCCAACAAGTTCGCATCTATACAGCTCTGCGCTACCTGCAAATGTTATGTCGCCGTAAATCTTTTGTTCAGTTATAACCGCTCCTGCAGGAATAGTCACGGTGTTCGCGCTTGATGAATTATAGTCAGTCAGTGTTATCCCACTTGGCACGCCAGTAGTCGTTGCAGCAGGTTCATATGTGCCATACACGAGGCTATCGCGGCTACTTGAACCTCCGCTTCCACCGCCATTTGGCTCAAGATTATCACGGTTTCTTCGTTTCAACACCGTGGATTGGCAGTGCCAGGTCTCCATGTATGCCATTTGTTTCTCTTTTTCCTCTCACTGCCCTACGTTGTGATCATTCGAATATCTACATTATCGAGCATACCGCCCGTTCCCGAACTTACGATCGTGGGTGATGGATCGGGCCCTTTCCATTGGACAATAATGTCACTACGGCTCGTTGGTCTTGCAGGCCATACGCCTGCGGATTTTATAACTGTCAGCGTTGTCCCTGCTGGTAACAGCGTATAGTCAAATGTACCTGAAGTAACATCGCTTGCTACGTGAGTATGACTCGTATTTGCCTTTGTCGCCAGACCCGGGACGGTCGGGGTGGTCGCTGAACCACTCAAATCGCCCGAAAGCCGTATTATTCCTTTTGCTGAGCTTGTTGCATCTCCCGGTGGCGGTGTAAATGACACGTGGTCCTCTCCCCTCCTAATTGCTTACGGCTTATTATACCACCATACCAAGCTACACAGAGACCATAGACATATCAGGGCAGTAAAATGATGTACTAGTTGAGTTTGGCCCGCCTGCTGTCGTTGAATAACCTGGTCGACTTGTCCACGTCTCGCTCTGTTGCCTGCTCGCCCCCGTTACAAGAAGCCTGCCGCCAGTCTGATATATGCATGGTGTTGTTTCGGCCATAGCACCTTTATGAAATGACGGGGAGACGGATGTCCACTCGCCGGCGGTCATGTGTACCAACCCGCCCTCGGCAACATCTGGATCGGCCATCCCCTGTCCAATAGCTGGGCTGTAGAAGGTACCGTTACCGCCCTCAATGCGTATAACTGTACCGGGTGCTGCCAATGTTGCACCGCCACTCGTAGTTCCTGTGGCTTTATACCCTTCGTATACCCCACCAAAAAACTGCAAGCCTGGTCCGCTATTGCCCGATATCTTGAGCCCACGCCAACCATTGAGTGCAGAAATATATATGTAGCCAACATTGGTCTTACCAAGACTATCAAAAATAATCTGATAATCTCCATCCGCATAGGTTCCGAGCTGTACAGGCGAACTCGATGGCCCCATATTAATATATCCACCAACCCAGAGCTGACAATCCGACCCACCTATGTTAAATTGGGTATCCCACAAATTATTTGCCGTCCAGTGTCCAGAAAATATAACCTGTGTCATGAGGCATTTGCGATCCTTTCGACCAAATACTCCACGCATGAAATTAAATGATAAAGCGTGGAACTGACAAGCATACAATGACCCAGTTGTCACATCAATGAACTGGTGCACTGAAGAACCTTGGCTACCCTGCACGGCAAAGTCTGCCATATAAATATCAAATAAGTTGCCGCCCGGCGTCACCCACCACGAGCTTGCCCCTGAGCTAATGGACGAACCGAGAGTAATACTTGTCGGCACAAATGCGCCACTCGATTGCTCAAGATTCTTCGGCCCCGCAACCGTTCCGACAAGTTTAAGACCACTATAGAGCGGCCGCGTTTGATTAAACGTGTGTGATCTTGCGGCTAGACGTATTGCGGGCATGCCAGCTGTCGCCTGTTGCCATGTTATGGCAGCAGTCAATTTGTCATCGTCCGTCGAACCGCTAAATGAATCAAGCAGCCTAGTGCCGTCATCGACGCCGCTGCTCGGCGTTTGCCAGCCCAGGTTCGAACCGTCCCATGTGAGAACTTGGCTCGCGGATGGTGAGTTGCTGGCAGCCAGCTTTGGCTCAGTAATTGCGCCGTC
>CAXYYW010000008.1:0-12306 GCA_964293235.1 uncultured bacterium
GCCCCCGCGCCGGCGGTGAGGTCTGCCCGCGCCGCCTTTCTGACCGCCTACTTTTGCGGGGCGAAGCCGAGCGAGCACGGCAGGTTGTACGCCGCAAACACGCTCGACCCTGACGGCGAACACTGGGTCCTTCACAACGTCGTCGTCGACGACGTCGGCGTTGCGATCCAGGGAGTCTACCCGGAAGGTGTCGCTCGCGACATCTGTCCGAGCACGCCGAACTGGGCCCAGATCAACAAGCCGAAGCCGCCTTCGGCATCAGGGCAGGATGACACGCGGGTAGAGGCTCCCCAGCCGACCCCACCGCCGCCTTCCGTGTCTGTTGAGGAGAAACGCGTGGTTCCACCGCCCGACTACGTCGGGTACGGGGGCTAGAGGAGCAACTAATCGCCGTGGCGAATCCACGACAACCGCGCTGGGCGGAACCAACCCAGCATGAGCCTCGTCGCTTTCACAGCACGAGGCTCACTTCTTTTGTATAATCTATAGACACTATGTCACGAAGCCGAAAACCCGTCCCACAAAACTTCAATTCGCCGAAACTATGCGGTGGAAAACATTGCTATGCAACGAGACAAGACGCCGAGATGGTTGTCGAGGAAAAGCGCATCTTGCAGCCAGAACTAGAACTTTCCATATATAAATGTATTTCCTGTGGTCAGTTTCATTTAACTCGGCATAAGTCCGAATAGAGCTAGCGCGTTTCACGCATCTTTTTGCATACTGTGCAATCTAGTGATACAATAAAGTGGTTATGTTTGGCAAAATCGTGAGGGGTTTTGCTGAGAAAATAAAAAGAGCCCCCATAAAAACAATTCTTATCGCATGTAGCGGTCTGATTGTTTTCGCCTATATATATGCTTACGCCTCGCCTCGACACGCCACTTTTTCATATGCAGGGGAAACCTGTATCCGTGAGCTGACATTTCTACCCAACCAGCAAAGAACTGTCGACTCATTGGGGTTTAACATCGAGCATAAGGGGCTTGTTGGCGCGGCGCTGGCAACCGAAACGTGTTTTACGCCAACCACTGCACCAGCCGAAGGCAGGGCAGAGCTTGCGAGCGCTCCATTTGGCTGGGTAGTCTTCAGAAGCCATTACACGCTCACAGTCGACGCCGCGCCACATGTCATGGGCTCTGCAACAACTACACCCATAGCCATAACAAAACCGGTAGTCTTTAGCATAGATAAACCTGACAAAGTGTACAGCTACAGCATCGAGAACGGAGATACTTCACAACAATGCGCAACTCACGCAACCAACCTCGAATGCAATGTCGATGAACTCGGCCTTGCGCAGGGCGAAACACATACCGTGGCGCTCACTAGAAGCTTCGGCGGTAGGGATAGTACAAAAGTAACCGACGCGACCGTCTCGATCCTTTCGGCTACGAGTGTCACCGATAGCTCTGTAAAAGAAGGTCAGCTACTCTATGACAAGCCAACAAGCTTCTCATTCACCGTCGACAAACCACTCGTTTCAGCAAAGGCAAAGCTTGAACTGGTGGATGGCGAGACGACTACAGCTGTTCAGACAACGACAGTAGTAAACGATACGGCCGTCACCATCACTGCCAACGCGGACCTCGAGCGGGAGAAGCAATTTCGTTTGACACTCACAAATGCTGAGGCAACCGATGGAAGCATGTTGAATCAACCATATGTTATAAATTTCGCAACGTCAGGCGGGCCCATAGTTTCTGGGGTAAATATTGGGACATCAGGGGTAGACCCAAACGCCCGCGTCATTGTGACATTTGATCAGGCGATAGCTGTTAGCGTCGATATCACAAAATTCGCCCATATCTCGGGCGTAAACGCGACCATCAGTCGGCAGGGTAGCCAGGTTATTTTTGCGATAAAGAGCGCTCCGCGCTGCGCAGCATTCACGCTTAGTATCGACAAGGGCATTACGAGCGGCACCAATGGTCTCAGTTCAACGCGCGGCTGGAGCTATACATCCCGCATCAATTGCCGGGCAACAGCCGTTATAGGCTACTCTGTCAAAGGCCGGCCTATTACCGCCTACTATTACGGCAGCGGGGCCACGACAATCTTATTTACCGGCGGCATGCATGGCAGTGAACCAAGCGGGTATTCGACCATGCTCGCGTGGGCAAATTATCTGGATGTCCACGCGCCGAGTATACCGGCGGACAAGCAAGTCGTTATCGTGCCAAACACGAACCCCGACGGTATCGCCGCCAATAGCCGCTACAACGCAAATGGCGTCAATTTGGATCGGAACTACGCGACTGCCGACTGGAAAACGGACATTGACACTAGTTCTGGAACTCTGCCCGGTGGCGGTGGCTCAGCTCCTATGTCAGAACCGGAAACACAGGCCTTAGGGGCTTTGGCGCTTCGTCTCAACCCACGGCTTGAAGTTTCGTTCCACGCCTCTGGTCGACTTGTCGGTGCAAATGACATTGCCGACTCCCGCGCCATAGGGAGCCTGTATGCCGGGACGGTTGGCTATTCAACCATGTTTGGAGGCTCAGCAGAAGAGATTATGGGCTACTCGTTCAGTGGTCAATACGAGGACTACATAGGTCAAAAACTTGGCAAACCCGCTATCCTCATAGAACTTCCAAGTTACAGCGGTAACTACCTTAGTTCTCAGTTGAGCGCGCTCTGGAAAATGGTCGAACTCTAACAGCCCTCTTGTTAGAAGTGAGTTATCAATAATCTCAGACATATTTCAGTATCTGACGATACAGTGACCGTATTGACTATCTTAAGAGAAAGGAAATGATACATGAGTGGTTTTAGCCGCGGTATCAGGAACGCGTTTCGCAACGTGCTTCGGACCGGCTCTATAGTTATCATATTGGCCCTTAGTATAGGGCTCATTATTGCCATGCTGGCAGCACGGCAAGCGGTAACCGACAAAATAGCAACCGTAAAGAGTTCTGTCGGCACGACAGTGACTATTTCACCGGCGGGCTTTCGTGGTGGCGAAGGCGGGGGCGAGGCACTCACGAACGATGAGCTGACGCAAGTTGCGGCCGTATCGCATGTAAGCTCTGTGCTCACGACACTCAGCGACAGACTGACGACTTCAAATACAAACCTCGTCTCGTCTATAGAACCTGGCTCCCTCGGCAATCGCCAGTCAGAGAACTCAGGTGTTGGTTTTCAAGCACCTCCACAACAAGAGACAAACCGGGGCACGAGTGGTAGCTCCGACTCATCGGGCTCGGGCGACAGCACAATCACTCGTACCTTTACGATGCCAGTGCAAATAACTGGTGTGAGTGACGCCTCAGTCACCAGCGTCTACGGTGGCAGTACGCTTACCTGGACAAGTGGCGCCGCATTTGACGCGAGCAAAGACGCTGACGTTGCGGTCGTCGGTACTGACCTCGCGACAAAGAATAGCCTGAGCGTTGGCTCGACATTTACCGCTTATGGGACGACCATGACTGTCGTTGGCATCTACGATGCAGGCAGCACCTTCTCTAACGCTGGCGTGTTTGTGCCGCTGTCAACATTGCAGCGATTATCATCGCAAACTGGCGCAATCACGAGCGCAGTCGCGACGGTTGACTCGAGCGACAATCTTGCCACGGCAACGGCAAATATCAAAACCATCCTTGGGACAAAAGCTGACATTACTAACAGCCAAGACGTTGCTGACAACACTGTCAAACCGCTCGAAAGTGTCGCCTCTATAGCACTCTTTAGCCTTATAGGCGCTATCGTGGCCGGTGCGGTCATCATCTTGCTCACCATGGTGATGATTGTCCGTGAACGCCGACGTGAAATTGGTGTCATGAAGGCCATAGGCTCCTCAAACCTCGGCATTGTGTACCAGTTTATTGCCGAGGCCATAACACTCACTATACTTGCCCTCGTCGTCGGGCTCGGTATTGGAGTCGCGGCGTCGACTCCACTCACCAATGCGCTCGTGTCAAATTCCGAATCAACCACGGCACAGACCACGACGCCAGGTACCGGTGGGTTTGGCCGCGGTCTCCGCTCAATTAGCGAGACGAGCCAGCAGACAGTAAAGAATATCGAGGCATCCGTGGGCTGGCAGACATTGCTACTCGGCCTCGGTGCGGCCTTTGCAATCGCAGTCATCGGCAGCGCAGTCCCAGCTTTCTTGATTAGCAAAGTTAAACCGGCAGAAGCCATGAGGAATGAATAGTATGTTAGTCGTGAAGAATCTTAAGAAAGAGTTTAGTCAGGCAGGACGCAAAATTACACCGGTTAAGAACGTGTCTTTCACCGTAAAGGAGGGGGAGTTCGCAAGTGTCATAGGCAAAAGCGGGAGCGGCAAGAGCACACTTCTGAGTCTCCTTGGTGCCCTCGATGCTCCCTCGGACGGCAGCATCAGTATTGATGACGTGGATATCACAAAACTGCACGACCACAAGCTCATAGATTACCGTCGCAACAAAATCGGCTTCGTGTTCCAGAACTATAACCTCGTTCCGAACCTTACCGCGCTCGAAAACGTCATGCTCCCTATGGAATTCGCAAAAGTTCCTAGCGCCACTCGCAAAGAGCGCGCCAAAGAACTCCTTGATACAGTCGGGATAACCGGTGATGGGCAAAAGCGCAAACCCGGCAAAATGTCCGGCGGGGAGCAGCAACGAGTCGCTATTGCTCGAGCGCTATCAAACAAACCGTCACTTATCCTCGCCGACGAACCAACTGGCAACCTGGATAGTGAAAATGGAAAGATGATCTTCGACCTGTTACATAGCCTTGCCAGACAAGCCAACACGACCATCCTTGTCGTCACGCACGACCTCGACATCGCCGGCAAAACAGACCGTACGTTCAAACTCGCAGATGGTGTGCTGAAGTAGCTATCTGTCATATACTAGGGATATGAAGACTAAAGAATCGGTCGTCGTTGTCTACACCGGCGAAGGGAAAGGGAAGACGAGCGCAAGCCTCGGGCTGCTTGTTCGTGCGCTCGGAGCCGGCTGGAAAGTTGCTTACGTTCAATTTATAAAACTATGGGACGTATCCGAGCATCAATTCATACAGAAGATTATGCCGCTTTACGATGATAAGCTGGATTTTTACAAGGGCGGACTTGGGTTTTACGAAGCGGGCGAACTTAGTTCGACGGCAACTGAAGCCGAACATAGGACGCACGCCCAAGTCACGTATAACTTCGCATTTGAGGCCGCTTCAAGTGGTAAGTACCAGCTTGTTATCTGTGACGAGATAAACAACGCGGTCCATGACGGGCTGCTGAAACAACGTGACTTAGAAAAGCTCATAGAGAAGCGGCACCCCAACACGAGTTTATGCCTCACGGGACGAAATTTCCCCAAAAAACTGCTGTCAAAAGTTGACATTGCAACCAATATGACCAAACTCAAACATCACTACGACGACGGTTTCATTGCCAATCGCGGGATTGATTATTAACGCTTATCGTTGCGTTCCAGTTCACATCAACTACACTATTGCTATGAGCGCAGAAGCACCAGAATTATTGGAATTCAGAGATTGGTTTGGAGAGTGTGAAGTAGAACTTCGCAATCTAGTTCGCGACGGAAAACTTCCGGCTGACATATTGCTGCGTATGATGCAGATCGGTCAATACGAGCCCGACCCTGCGTCTCCTGACGAATTTCGATCATTGTATTGGAAAACTCTAGATGACGCCGTGCAGCACGCGGAAACGCCTTCGTCAATGCAACCCGAAACGCTTCGTGTTGTTTATGGTGAATCACCACATACCATAACCGACCTTGAAGGTTCTTGGAACGAAGAAGCCTACGAGCAGCTGGGGCAGCAATTTTCCCTACTCTACTGGAGCAGGGGAAGCCTTACAAAGGTCATACTGGGGCGCAGGGCGGCCGAGGGAAAAACCATCACGAAAGTGCCCCCCGAATCATACTGGTTACCTGAAGAAGTCGAGCAGCATCGATGCAGGGGGCTGGCACAAGGCGTTTGGCGAACACTGGTTCGTCGATTACGCCCTGATATCATTGAGAACCCACACTGGTTTTACTCTTCTACGCAATTCTCATTCAACACCTGCTATGAACTTGGGGAAAGAACCATCAGACGCAGGGCGATAGGCCACACACGCATCGAGGACGAAACTATGCGAGGACTATATGATGAAATAGAGGCCATTGGTATGAAAGGTATCGGACCGGTCGGGAAGCGTGATTTAGCGGCTATGCTCGCCCCAGAGCACCCAGATATCATGGAAAAGCTTGCGAAAGAAGAAGGCCTCTCGTTTGAACCGTTAGATGAATAGCTACTTAATGTACTGACGATAAGGTATTCGTGGCTGTTAGCTCATGTAAAAATTGCACTATTTTGTATAATGTGCTATAATATGTATATGACTAGTGACTATTTTGGAGACTTAGTACCTCGGGGACGGGGTCGTGCTGACGTTGGAGCACTACCGGATATGGTAGATGCCGTCGATGATTTACGGCCCGAACAGATGCCATGGCTCAAGCCCGAAGACGCTCTTGCAATTCGAACTGTCCGCCTTGCAATAAAGCGCCAAGCCCACCAGCGAGTACGGCCACTTACCGATCTACTGACCCGAACAAGCCGCGAAGGCGCTGCAAACGATCTTTCGTCGGTTCCTGAGCCTGACGCTCATCGTGATGAGCAATAATATACTCATATAGCTTTTCAAGCTTTCTCGTCTGTTTCTTCTCTGTAAATTTCGCCGCTAGTTCCTTGGAATGCTCGCCAAACTTTGCTCGTTTTGTCGGGCTGGAGAGCAATGCAACAATCTTACGCGCGACGTCAGTCGCGTTATTTTTGGCGTAGTAACCATTCTTGCCATCTTCGACAACCTCGGATACTTCACGGTCTATAAGGACTATGGGCAGGCGCGCGTGAGCTGATTCGTGCAGCACCCAACCCTGCGTATCTTTCAGTGAGGGAAACGCAAAGACATCAAATGCCGCATAGGCCACGCCAAGCGTTTCACGCGGCATAGAGCCCGTGAAAATAATGCGGTCTGGGTATTTCGACTCGGCAGCCATAGCCTCAAGTGTTTCGCGGTAGTCAAAGTCACCAACGAACATAAGTTTCGCTCTGGGGCGTGCTTTGCCGACAATATCCATAGCTTTTATGAGCACTGGTAAGTTTTTCTCTTCACCAAGCCGCCCAACAAAGCCAAACACTTCGTCCTTTTCAGAAAGACCCCATTTGTCACGGAACTCAGCAAGTGTTTTAGAAGATGGGGTAGGGATAGCATTGACACCGTTTGGCAGCAACGTGACATCGTAACGGTAGTCTTTATTTTGCCAAGATTGTAGCTGTTTTTGGCTCTTCCGGCTCAGCGCTATAGTGGCGTCTGCCTTGCTGTAGAGCATGGTCATAGCTTTTGCGATAATAGCCCGGTTCCATTTGGTCGCCGTTGAGTGTGGGCGATACATTTTCACTATTTCGCGTATATCTTTGCCCTTAAGTTTGACGCTCATAGGAAAAACTATGCCGACAAGCGCAAGCACTCCTGGAAGTACCGCCGGGTAATGCTCAACGAACTCGTACAGGTCAGTCGAGTGCTGCACGACGAGCGGCGTGTCGTGACGTACTGCTGCGTTGATGCCAAGCAACCCAACCTGAGACGGCGTGAAGATATGGATAACGTCCAGGTCAAGGTCATCTATACGCCGTAGCATTGTCGGTGGGAAAAAGAGCGTGAAGTCAAAATCATCAAAAAATCCGCTCTTAAAACTGGGGAAGCGGATAATATGCGGGTCTTCGTCGGCGTACTCAGCTTTTCGGTTCGGCGTCATGGTACGAGCGGGGCAAAAAACGTACACCTCGTGGCCAAGCGACTCGAGCTGGCATTTGAGCGACTCAACTACAAAAACAATACCGTTGATGGTCGGTCTATAAGTGTCGGTGAACAATCCGATACGCATTTCTTCGTAACAGTATAGCAAATTTTGCTTAAGCAAGCGCTATGAGGTACACTGGTGACATAAGAAACGCTTATGCCAAAAGCGAAACAAACCAAAAAACCTACCAAAAAACCTACCAAAAAACCGGCGAGTAAACCCGAAGGCCGTTTTTTTGCATGGTACAGAACATTGCCAGAATGGCTGCGTAAACTACTGCGAAGCAAGTGGTTTAAAGCCGTGCTTATTCTTTCAGTCTTTATATACACCTTTATGTGGACCGGCGGGACGTGGTTTGATTTTATCCGCTTTCCGAAAGTCGAAAATCCAAACTATGGCGTTAGTTTTTCGGCAAAACGCGCAGAAGAGTTTGGGCTGGATCCGCACGCAAATCTCACGGCGCTGCTCTCCGATATGGGCATTAAAAATTACCGTCTCATGAGCTATTGGGACGAAATAGAGGGAACGCGCGGAACATTTGATTTTTCTGAACTTGACTGGGAAATAAACGAAGTTGCCAAATACGGCGGTACCGTTTCACTCGCCATAGGGCTCCGCCAGCCCCGTTGGCCCGAGTGTCACGAGCCGTCATGGGCCTATAATCTTGCGGGTGACGCATGGAAACAGGCCCTGTACGCGTTTATGGAAGTTGTTGTGAAACGGTATGAGAAAAACGGAACCGTTATCAATTGGCAGCTTGAAAATGAGGCCTACAATACGTGGTTTGGCACCTGCGACACGCCCGATGATCAGAGAGTAAAAGAAGAATTCAGCCTAGTCCGTTCGTGGTCAGACAAGCCTATTTGGATGAGCCTGAGCGACCAGCACGGCTATCCCATAAACCAACCTGTACCAGACGAGTACGGATACTCGGTGTATCGCTGGGTCTGGAATACTAAGTTCCCGCCATATGGCACTTACCTCATATACCCAACACCAGTTTGGTATCACCGCCTCCGTGCCAGCATCATAAAAGCATACACGGGCAAAGACATATTTATCCATGAGCTACAGTTGGAACCATGGGGGCCTAAAGACACGAAGTTTCTGTCGGTCGAGGAGCAGAACAAGTCCATGAGCTTGCAACAAATACATGACAGTATTTCATTCGCTCGTGAGATAGGCGCAAAGGATATTTACGTCTGGGGCGGGGAATGGTGGTATTGGCGCAAAGTAAACGGCGACCCAAGCGTTTGGAACACTGTTAAATACGAGCTCGAAACTCAGCGCTAGATGTTAAACATTAAACATTTGTGTCATACTCTAAGGCAAGCATGAAACAACTTCGTATAGGCATCTTCATAGATGACTTCTTCCCAAAATCGGGCGGTGTGGCACGCTCAGTTGAACTTCAGATTAATGAATTGGTGAAAATGGGCCACAAAGTCACACTGTTTGCGCCAAAGCCGTTCTTTATACCCCCTGAAAACTGCGAATCAGAAGCGCTCGACGTCTGGCGGATCCCTGGCACCGAAAGCTTCCTTAGCTCCCTCAAATTTAGTAAAAAAATCGCTCAACGTATTGCGAAAGAATACGCGTTTGACGTCATACACTCTGAAAATGAACGCGGCGCGTTGTTTCTCGCGACACAAATTGCCAAAATCCAGGACGTGCCGCATGTCCACACATTTCATTCAAACTACGCCGGGACACATCGCACATCACCGTTTCTTTCGGCACTCAACTCACTCACATATCTGCACATTGCGCCACTTATCATGCGTCGCCTCAGGCCTGAGCGCTCTGGCATGAAGCTGTATTTTCCAAGAGACCTTTCAGCACCAGAACGCGTGCCCTTGGCGCGCGCCGACTGGAAAAACGTCGCTCGTCTCGCACAATACGTTGACGCCTTTACGTCACCAGCCGACTTCGTCATAGACGCAATAGTCGACGCCAGCCGAGGGAAGCTGAAAGAGCGAGCGCACGTCATACCAAATGGCGTATCGCCAATCTTCGCGAAAGCAAAGCGAATCCGTCCAGATGAGGAAGTCGTGAGATTCCTTAGCTGCGGCCGACTCGACCCTGAAAAACGCGTCGACATCATCATTAAAGCTTTCCAGAAGTTGCACCATGACAATACTGAACTTTATATAGTTGGCAGTGGTTCCATAGAAGCGGAACTAAAGCGCCTCGCAAAAAAAGAAATCGAAAACGAAACCATAAAATTCCTCGGACACTATAACGACATAGAACGCATAGCGAATGAGTTTGCAAATGCTGACGTGTTCGTGTTTGCCTCATATAGATTTGACACACAGGGAATGGTCCTCGCTGAAGCAGCAGCATCTGGCACCCCCATCATCTACTGCGACGATCGCCTTAAGGTTGGAGTCACACCTGAGAACTCACTGCTCGTCCACTCGTCTGTCAGCGCTATAGAAGAAGGCATGCGATTCTTCGTCCAGAACAGAGACAAGCAAGCCGCTATGGCCGAAGCGTCCAAAGAAGTTGGCCGGGGCGTCAGCGCCGAGATTATGGAACACCACTTTGTGGCCGTTTATGAGCGCGTTGTCGAATCGTATGAGACACCAGTGCGTCAGCGCCGTCGACACCTCTGATACAATAGAGCTATGAAAAAGAAAGCGCCCACATCCGCTCCCATAGTCAACCGCAGTGCGCGGTTTGAGTACACATTGGGAGAAGAACTGGTTGTCGGTCTAAGTCTGACCGGGCCAGAAGTCCGCGCCGCCAGGCTTGGGCATATCCAGCTAAAAGGCGCCTACGTCTCGGTAAAAGCCGGCGAACTCATGCTGCATAACGCCTCATTTTCGGTCGCTTTAAACCAAAAAGGCGGTAGTACGAAAAGTGTTGACAGCCGACCGCGCCAGCTCCTTGCTCACAAGAAAGAAATCGATCGTTTTGTCGCTGCCAAAAAGCAAGGGTTCACTATAGTTCCGACCAAGCTTCTCAATAAAGGCCGCTATATAAAACTCGTCATAGCCCTCGCGAAGGGTAAAAAACGCTGGGACAAGCGCGAAACTATAAAGCAGCGTGATGCAGAACGCGAATCACGTCGTAGCTAGACGTTAAGTAGTCTTTTTACTTCGTCAGCCACTTTGTCTGGCATTTCAAATACCGAAACGTGGTCTGTTGGCAGCGTGACGATAGTCGCGTTCGGCAGCTTGTCTAGCGGTGCAGAGCTATTGTCGACTATACGGTCGTACTCAGACATGACGATAAGCAAGCGGGGAAGAGCC
Organism: uncultured bacterium; assembly: GCA_964293235.1. GTDB lineage: Bacteria > Patescibacteriota > Saccharimonadia > Saccharimonadales > Saccharimonadaceae > JAPUDS01. The sequence continues at coordinate 11,054 of CAXYYW010000008.1, forward strand.
CTCAGCTTCTCTATATCTACAAGCTTCAACGGTGCAACCTGGTCAGATAAACGGGCCTGAAACTTGAACTGCTCTTTGGTCACGTGCGTCAGTCCACTCGACCACGCAATAATTTCATCCGTTGCTTTTGTACGTGTATGCATAAGCCAGTGGCCGCGGCCTATCATTGCCGTCTTTGATTGATACACCTTCGCTACAAACAGTGGTGCGTGGCCAAGGACTACCGTGCTGCGGTGAGATAGGGGTGTCGCCGCGAACGGCGGGTTTAGTAAGGCCATGGTCGACACGCCGGTTTCTTGAACAATATACGCACCAAATGAATGCCCGACCACAGCCGTTATCTCAATCCCAATCTCATGAAGCGCTTTTGGCAGCGCCCGAGCCCAGGCTTGCATGTGCGCAAGGGCATTATCGCCTAACGGCAACTCCGATGCTCCGTGACCAGGCATATCTACGAACACGACACGGCAGGTATCACGTAAAAGATACGCAACCGGCACTATACCGTGGTAATCACCGTTTATACCGTGAACAAACAAAACGACAGGTTTGTTGCCTGCCTTTGGCGCAATATATACCGCCGTCCTTAGCGTAGCAACAACAACCGTGTCAGCGCTAAAACTCGAAAGCCATTCGTCGTAATTGCGGGTCATATGCCCAGTGTAGCACGGAGAAACTTACTAAAGGGTGAGCATATCCGCGACGAACGTTGCAACTGGCAAGCTCATTTCATCTTTCGTAAGCTCCGCACTCGTATCGATAATATACATGGGTACGTCATCTGTTTTTGCAGCGGAAGGCACGTTCGGCAAAGCATATGTCAACGCGCCGGCAGGTGGCACAAGCCGGTGTTCGTCGTTAACCCGATTGTGACGGTCACTGTAATTCCGTGTCTCAATTTGCTCAACCAGCTGGTCAACAGCAGCTTTTTCGTCGTCGGAGAGTTTGTCGTAGGGAGTTTTTGCATAGCCAAGCGTTCGTCTGGCGCCAACTTTCGCGTCACATATAAAATACAGCCCCATGCGGTAATCGCAGAGGCCTTCAGCATCCATTTCGCGGGACACAGTTTCGAGCGCACGTCCGTCGACAAGGACTATTTCGTATCCTTCCTCGCCAGCGTCTCGCACCCACTTTTTGGTCAGCATCTTCACGAAATCTTGTCTCGCGGGACGGGCACCAATCTTCGCGCTGTTTACGCCAACTGCGTTGGTGGAGAGCAGGGCGTCGCGCTCGTCTTTCGTCATGTGGTACAC
>CAXYYW010000009.1:0-11983 GCA_964293235.1 uncultured bacterium
CGACGAACGCGTTTTTATATCGACCGCAACCTCTTTCATAGTCTTAGGGTCAAGTATTGTCATATCTATGCCAAGAGCATCCTCACGGCGGCTTGTCATCTCAACGTGATATCCTTCCTCTGTCAGACCGAGATACACAGCTATTTCACGGCTAAGCCCGTGAACGATAGCTTCATATTCTTCGTCTGCAAAGCATCGAGTCCCTGCCTTCTTGCACATGAAGTCACAAATGTCTCGCACGCGCTCTTTCACGTGCGGCAAAAGCTCGTGTGGCAACGCCAATATTGCCGAGTCAAACGCATCGTTGAAATCTATAAGTTCGTAGAGCCGATGCTCTTTGTTGTGATACCCGTGAGGGTGTCTATCCATCTGCTCCTGCGCAACCGCCGCTCTTGGTGCCTGCAGCGCCAACGCATACAGCCAAGCTTCAGCCCGCTCCAGACTGGGAGCACTTTCTTTATCAAGCCCTACTGCATGCCCCCGTGCACCGTCTATATAGCTATCAAGTTCTGTAAAATCTTGGTATTTCCGCCATGAACGTTTGCTGATATCTACTTTCTTGAGCCGCGCGAGAACCTTCGAGAACAGCTCAAGCGAAGACACTGATGTTCCCGAAAATGCCTCGTTGTTTTCTGGTCTGAAACGTCGCCAATGCCCACTCATATTGCTTCTACTGTAACAGCTTCTCTATGTCCTGCTCAAATTGCGCAAAATCTTTAAATACTATCGTTTTCATACCAAGCTCCTCTGCCGCTACTGTGTTTCGTTCCAAATCATCAACAAAGACGCACTCTTCAGGCAATACGCCGAGTTTCGCCGCTGCTATCTCGTAGGCTTCGGGATATGGCTTCATGACTCGAATCTCATACGACAACGCCAGCGCGTCAAATAATGCAAGCTGTTCTGGGGAAAAGAACGTTTGCAAACGGTCCGGTGAAATGTTCGAGAGCATACCCACTTTGTACTTCGGCTTGTAGCGCCGGATAGCATCAAGCATCCGCTCATCGAGTACGCTTCCATCAAGTCTAGCGCTCACCTCTTCAAGCGGCAGCCCACTCAATTTGCTCAATCGACTGCGAAATTCACTATGTGTTGTAAGGCCGAGGTTAGCAGCTTTCATAGCGTCAACGGCTTCTTTGTAGGCTTCGCTGCCCTTTTCAAATGCCGTTTCAGAAAACGGCTTCCACGCTTCCGTGACTAGCACGCCAAAACAGTCAAAAATGATTGCTTTTATCAAACAAACCTCACTTCACCTAGTGTTGTATCTATAACAACGTTATCTCCATCTTTTAGTATTTGGGTCGCGTTGCCCGTACCAACAATACATGGCTTCTTGAGCTCTCGCGCCACTATTGCCGCATGCGAGAGTATGCCACCGTTATCAGTCACTATAGCGACAGCTTTTTGCATGAGCGGCACGAGATCTGGCGTCGTCATTTCTGACACGAGCACGGCGCCGTCTGGGAACATATCTGCCGGGTCGCCTGGTTGGACTATTTTTACTTTTCCTGTTGCCGTACCGGCACAGCCAACCTGCCCTTTCACTGCAGCGGAAGCAGCGTTGACCGGCGAGGCTATGTCGCCAATGAGCTCGCCCATAGCCTGCGAATAATCAACGAACGTTAGCCCAAACTGCTCGCACTGCGTTGTTTCTATGTAGCCTTTCAAATAACTGTGCGCAAACGCACTACCCAGCCGCTCCTCAGCAAGTTTCTGCTCGTTTTCAGATAGGCGCAGGTACGCGACTATTGTCTGCATCGTCGCAAGCGCCTCGTCACTTTTCGGCTCCATATGCCAAGTAGAAAAATCGAACGAGAATGTATACGGCCGTTCATCGCTATCATAAATTCCCTGTGTTAGCTGGCTATGTCTACCGCGAATAATTTCGCCGAAAATCCCTTTATCGTTCACGACAAAAATAGTGGACCAGTCTTGTGTCTCTGAGTGCTGTATATACTCGGCATTGTATTTGTCCGGATCAACATTTTGCTCATGAAACCATTTCTGAACATCTCGCACCGACCAGCCTCGCATGCGAAGTTTCGGTAGCGTATGGTCGAGCGGTATGAGTCGAAGTGCGCACGGCTCATCGCCGTGCTCGGCGACAAATTTCGCATGTTCTGGCGTATTATCGGCCACATCGCGCGCGGTAAATTTCACTTGCTCGTCATACGGGATTCCGGCAACTTCCTTTAGGACCGCTAGACGCTCTCGCTTCTCATTGTCTTCTTTGCGAAGAGCCTCGGCATCTTTATGGCTTATGTCTTCTAGCCACTCGGTCAGTGACTTTTGCGTGAGGTAGAGGTCCTTGTTTACAGTCATGTTCCTAATTATACGGTAGTAATAGGCCTTGCCTGAAGTAAATACAACGCGTCGCCTTCATATGCCCATTCAATGTCTACCGGGTAGCCGAGAAAACTCTCGACTTTTTTCGTTAGTTCGATAATTTCTGCCAGCTCTTTGTTGGTTACGATTGATTCGTTGTTTGCGATATGCCGTTCCCCGTCTTCGATATACGTATCTGGGGTGACTTGCCCACTCACCAGCCGTTCACCGAGACCCCGTACCGCTTCGACAACAACTTTCGATTCTCCGGTCACAGGATGTTTTGAAAAAGCCACGCCGCTTACTCTCGACTCAATCATTTTTTGAACCATGACCGCCACGCCACCACTTTCAATACCGTGAGTCGCAGCATAGGCCCTTGCTCGTTCGCTGTTGGCTGATTCACGGCACGTTTGAATTGCTTCCTTTAGCCCGTTTCGCTCGACATTTAGAACCGTTTCAAGCTGTCCCGCCCATGCTGCGTCCCTGCTGTCTTCATTAACCGCGCTCGAGCGCACAGCAACCTGCCCCGCTCCAAGCTTTTCAAACTTCTTTAGCACGTTGTCCAGCTTTTCATCAGGCAATACAACGAAAAATTCTGGTACCGCAAATTCCTTTGACAGCTTTAGAAGATTATCCGCTTTACCACCAAGTGTCACGAGAGCTCCTTTATCATTAACAACGCTCGAACCGTATTTCTCTTTTCGCTGCCATCCGGCAGAACCTCTAGCCACGCGCAAGCATATGTATCGACCCCGTTCATTTTTCTATAAGCGTAGCCTCGTTTTTCATAGACGATTCGCGCCACCTTATTTTCAGGCTCAACGCCCAAAGCAAGCTGTCTATAATCACGTTGTTTCGCTTCATCTTCAAGTGCATCCATGAGTAGCGTCCCGACACCTTGATGGCGAAAGTGTTCTTGAACTTCAAGTGCATTTACTATCGGAATGCCGGGGATTTCTTCGCGCAACTCAGGCTCATCGGCTGGCGCCAGCCATAAGGCACACCTTCCAACGTATCTGCCATCTTTTTCAGCGGCAAAAAGTACCATTTCTCCCCGAGCAGTCATTGCTTGAACTTGTTTCAAATATGCTGAATTCATGTACATTTCCTCAGCAAGTTTCGCAAGGGCTTCTTCATCAACCTTCTGAACGATAAAATTACTCATGTCTATAGTTCTCCCCATTGCTGCAGTAGTGTACGCGCAATAGCTCCTCTGTCTTTATCGTACGGCGTTTCCTCTGGTGAGCCAAGTCGCATGAGTATCGAAAATTCGTGAGCTACAGCAAGCACCCGCACCGCATCCGTTGAAATAGCACCGAACCTTCCATTCAGTACCTCGACAGTCATGTTGAGGATGTCTTCGCCAAAATGATATAGCTGACGAAACTCAAAGTAGACGGTGTTCAGCATGCAATCCCCAAAGTCGAAAATACCTGCGAGGTGGTCGTTCTCATCGAAAATAAAGTTGCCAGTATGCAAATCACCGTGTATAACGATCTCTTCAGACGAGAAAATAATATCTCGAAAGGCCATGAGATGGTCATACCAATATTCATATTCATCGACATATGGATTGCTGTTTTCTTTACCAAGAGCAAGCAACTTCGTGTAGTATCCCGCTTCATCTTTCCGCGCAACGGGTAAATCGACGAGCCGTTTTTGCATCCAATCGCGTGACACGGCGTCATTCATTTCAACTAGGAACCCGGCGACATCTCGCGCAAAAGCCTCTTTCAGCTCCAAGCCAAGGGCACGCACTTCGGCAGAATCATGATGCCGCCCATGTATATATGAAAAGACTGCGTAGCCACCATCTGGCTCGACGTGCTTTACGACTGGAATCCTCAACGATACATGGCCTTTGAGCCGACGTAAGACATCAGCTTCAAACAATAGCACGGCACTCCACTCACCGCTCTTCGGGAAACGAAAGACATACTTCTCATCGACTATATAGACATCGTTAACATAACCAGACCGTACCGGCCTAACGTCGTGAGTATCATGAGCAAAGGCGTGAATAACCTGCATGTGACTTTCGTTATGCGCCTCACCCCTGTAAATATCGAGTACCGCCTGCAACACTTTTTTGTTCGCGGCTGCGATAAATCCGCTAATCTTGCCATCGCAGTGCTCAATAGGGTTGCCCTCTAGGTCACTCACAATCCCCCCCGCACCCTCAACGAGTGGTTTAACCGACGCAAGCTCATAGGGCTCTGAAGCGCCTGTAATCGCTGCGGCAGCTTTCCCCTCAGCTACCAGGACTACACCGAACGCAAGCGAATGTGTCATGATTCTTTCAGCCCCCACTTCCTTTAGACGGTCACTAAATTCATCAACCCGTGCAGCCCCTGCGGGCAATCGGCTACTCACATACACACTCTCTCCGGTAAGAGATGTGGTGCCTTTTTTGACCGAAATTTCTGCACCGTTTCTCGTCGAGAGCTCACCACGCCGAACTGCATACATTTCGTCGGTTGATGGATTATACACGTATGAAAAATCTGGCACCCTATCGGGGGCTACCCTGGCTATGCAAACCGTGTAGGTTGGCATGCCCATCTCAAGTGCCCGTGTGCCATCTATAGGATCTATAACCCAGGTATAGCCAGACGTCCCATTGCCACCATTACCCTCTTCTGCATATATCGCATCATCCGGGAACTGCTTGCTTATGAGGTCAATTGCTGTGTCGTTTATACGAGTATCGATTTGCGTCACGGGACTATTGTCGGCCTTGATGGTAACTTCTAACCCGCGTTCCAGTTCGCTTGCAATGATATGCTTCGCCCTCGCAATTATCTCCTGTGCAAGCTGCTCAGGCCCCATGGTCTGAGAACTCATCAAGCCTCGCCCCAGTTTTTCCCAGAGCTCGTATCGACTTTGAGCGTTACGCCAAGTTCAGGGTAGATGTTTTCCATAGTATCTCGTAGAATTTCTTTGACCTTGTCTTCATTTCCTTCCGGGCATTCAACGAGTATGGAGTCATGAATTTGTAGAACCTGCACACCAAAACCATCTATTTCCTGCTCGACTTTCAGCATCGCCATCTTCATGAGATCGGCCTCGGTGCCTTGTATTGGCATGTTGGCGGCCTGGCGTTCGGCGCCAGAACGAACCATAAAGTTGCTCGATTTTACATCTGGAGTCGGCCGTCTACGACCAAAATATGTCTCAACATAGCCGTCATTTTTCGCTTTCGCTATGGTATCGTCAATATACCTACGAATCGGTGCACGAAGTCTGAAATACTCATCTATAAATTGCTTTGCTGCCATAAACGTCATGCCGGTTGCAGCCGCCAGGCCGTGCGGACTCATGCCATAGAGTACGCCAAAATTAATCACCTTCGCATCCCGGCGTTGGTTCTTGTCGACTTGGTCTATAGGTATGCCGTATACGTCAGCAGCTGTTTTTGCGTGGATGTCGACTCCCGAATTGAAATCGTCTATCATCTTTGTATCGCCTGCTAGAACCGCTGCAAGACGAAGCTCAAACTGACTATAATCAGCACTCACGAATACATTGCCCTCAGCTGGGACGAAGGCTTCACGTATACGCTTGCCGAGATCGCTGCGAACCGGTATGTTCTGCAAGTTAGGATCAGTTGAGCTGAGTCGCCCAGTCGCTGCAACGTCTTGGTTGAATGTCGTGTGCAGGCGCGACTGGTCGTCGACAAGTTTGGGCAATGCCTCTATGTAGGTGTTCTGTAGTTTGCTCAGTTCACGGAATTTTTCTATGAGCTCAATGATTGGGTGCGAGCCCCTCAGTTTATCGAGCTCCTTCTGCCCTGTCGAGTACCCCGTCTTCCCCTTCTTTATACCAAGCGTCGGCAGTTGCAATTTTGTGAACAATACCTCGCTCAGTTGAATTGGCGATGCGATATTGAACTCATAGCCAGCGAGATCGTACATGGCTTGCTCTGTTTCACGCAATTCCTGTGTAAGATCCTTGTTCATTTGCCCAAGAAATGCCGTGTCGAGGATGATACCGCGATGCTCCATGCGGGCAAGTACTGGTATGAGCGGAAAGTCCATCTCAAACGCCACACTCTTCAGCTTCGGCAGTTTTTCAAACTCAGCCATTTGCTCATCATACAGCGTCCATATGGCAGCTATTGCCTGCTTGGCATCTGCCGTATCGACGCCTGTCATATCTTCAAGCTCGCGCGATTTTCGAAGCGGGTCAAGCAAAAATGCCGCTTGCTTTGTATCATAAATAGCTGCCGGCAGGGGGCAATTTGCCCTCAGCAAATCAATGCACAACTTATTGGCGCCGTGCACTACGACATTCAGGTCTGCTACGTATGATTTTAATTGTTCAATCGTCAGCTTCACCGCCTCACCACGAAGTGCTGAGACATAAAAATCCTGTTCAACCTGCCACAGGTCCACCTGCTTTGCTGAACTGAGATGGGCTTGTTGGTCCTCGTCAAATGAAACAACCTTCACTGGTTCAATATTTGCGAGTTCCGGCACATCTACCGGTTCGGCGGTACGCATATTCGCCGGAAGCGCGCGCAGAAGACTACGAAACTCAAGTCGCGTCAGCATGGTCTTCAACCGGACCGCGTCTATGTCATTTACATCCGCCACGTCCCAATCCAGCTGTACCGGTGCATCGCACCAGATCTCAGAAATAGTCTTCGAAAGATACGCGCTCGCCTTCCCCTCTTCTAGCTTGCGGCGCACGCTGTCTTTCAACTCCCACAGATTCTCATAGATGTTATCAAGCGTCTCATATTTTTGGAGTAATTCCACGGCGGTTTTCTCACCAATACCCGGCACGCCCGGAATGTTATCCGAGCTATCGCCTTTGAGCGCCTTCAGATCCAAAAATTGGTCAACACGTATGCCATATTTCGCTTCAAAACTTTCTGGCTTGAAAAGTTCTATGTTTGTAAAACCCTTTTTCATGGCGTAGACATGTGTCAGCGGCCCAACAACCTGCAAGGCATCGAGATCCGACGTTATGAGACACGTTTCTATGCCCTTTGCTTCAGCCTGTTTTGCAAACGTCCCCATGATGTCATCTGCTTCGTAGTCATCAAGTTCATACAGTGGCCAGCCAAACGCGTCGAGGAGCTCGTGAAGTATCGGAATTTGCTCATAAAAATCCGGCGGCGCGGGTTTTCGGCCCGCCTTATACTCTGGATACAACTCGAGACGCTTGCGTATGTTCGTTTTTGGCTTGTCCCACGCCACGGCAACATAGTCAGGCTTTAGTTTCTTTATAAGCTCCAAACTCAGAGCTGCAAAACCATACACCCCACCCGTTGGCGTACCATCCTTCGTGCTGAGATTTGGCATGGCATAGTAGCCGCGGTAAAACACGGACTTCCCGTCAATAACTGCCAGCCGTTTCATAGCTATAAGTATACGCTAAGGTTTCAGATGTTAACAGATTAGCTATCCGAGGCTGCGTCGCTAATTGACGGGTTCTTCTTTGCAGCCCTCTGTTCGTTTATCACCCTTGCAATGCTCCGTGTCACGGCCATGTACGCATCGTCTTTGATAATATCCCCCGGACGTCTGTCTGTAAAAGGAGGCCGCATACCTTGTAGATAATAGGCAGCAACCCTTCCGACGCGAAGATTCACTTCGTCATCAGCCTCCAGGGACTGATAGTAGGTTTCAAGCAAATAGGGGATAACCGCTGGGTTACCAAGACGAAACAGCGGTTCTGTATGAAGGCCTTCGTTAACCCTACTCACAAAGTCATTGCCATCACCTTCAATAATTCGAGGTGCGGAGGGCAAAACGACTATCGTGCGGGGCTTGAAACGAGACACCATCCCATAATGCTATTCTATCTTGCTCATTTTGCAAGCATAAGCACCTCTGTTGCGGCTAGATCGATCGCTTTTTTAGGAGTCTACGCTCTCGCTCAGAGAGGCCGCCCCAAACACCAAATCTTTCATCATTCTGAACAGCATAATCCAAACACTCCTGCCTTACATCACAGCCAAGACAAACCTGTTTAGCAGGTTTCGTAGATTGACCCTTCTCAGGGAAGAATGCCTCAGGATCTGTCTGTAAGCACAGTGCATCATCTTGCCAAGCAAGCATGCCCTCATCACCCCTTGGTGTTGACACGAACGATGCCATAAGCCCTGCAAACAATCTAGCTTGCTGTCGAATCTTCGCCTCTTGCTCAAGCCTTTCAGAATCAGGCGGCAATACATCAGAAAATTCTTCACTATCAACTTTAACTGCAGCTTGCTCATCGGGTAACACATGAGCGTCTTCAGTATCTACAGTACCAGCAACCCTCGCCCTCTTTGCAGTCTCAAATTCTCGCTTCCTACGTGCTCTACTATCCTCCATAGCTAGAAAGGGGCCTCTGTCTATCATGGTAGTAAGTATATTCATGAATCAGCGGCTATACAAGCATAAGCGTCTCTGTTCTATGGCTCGAGCGTCGGAGTTGGCATTTGCCATGCCCACGCACGAGCGTTGTGGGAATCCATCTTAAGGGGCTGCATGGCTACGCTGCCAAGTTCAGCTTTCTTGTTGATTTCAACCGCAAGCTTTTTAAAATATAGTTCGTATGATATTAGGTCACCGCCTTCCCTATGCTGTTCAAATGCCTTAACGCCCTTGTCGTCTGTAAGTTCAGCAAGATAATGCAGCACGGCCGCAGGACTAGTCATCCCACCGACCACGTCCTCGACAAGCGATGCAGGCACAATAACATTTGCAGACAAAAACTTTTTTCCTTCTTGAGGAAAAAATATAGCCGGCATTTCATCAATATGCACACTGACTAGCCCCGCTTGTGCCTCTGGATCTTCAGCACCACTAACAAGGTCACCTATTGTCACATACTCTTTCCAGGCTTCTGGTTCGGGTCTCGACTGGGGTTCCCTGTTCGCTCCCAATAGAGTGCCAATCACACCAAAACGCTTGGGTTTTGGCCGGGGTTGTTCTACCGCCTTCCTACCAAGATAACGAATAGGGCTTTGTGCACTCACAATTAACGTATTCGGCGATAAAAGCCCGTTGTTTGCATCATCAACAAAATGGGTAGTGAAATCACTATTTGCAATCCCAATATCATGCCTAACCTCAATAGGCCCGTTAGGCGCGATACGAATCCCTGATTCTTTTTTCAGATAAGGGTAGCTGCCACCCTCCTTGCCTTTCCCAACTACAAACACATCCTTGTTGAGTATCGTCAGGATCTCATCTGGAAGTTTGGGCCATGCATCAAGACTCATATCTTTATTATAGCATAAACATTATGTTATTGCAATGTACTCACTCTGTACGACTCTATAAATCATGTATACTAAAGGCATGACACCACCAAAAGTTATTGCCGTTGTTGGTATGACAGGCTCGGGCAAAGGTACTCTCGTTGACTATCTAACAGAGACTCTCGAGGCCCCAAAGGTATACTTCGGCGGCATGGTATATGAGGAAGTTGAAAAGCGCGGACTTGATATAGTGAAAGATGAGCGCATGGTCCGTGAAGACATGCGTACACAGGAAGGCCCGGCCGTACTCGCAAAACGTGCCGCTACAAAAGCCCGGGAGCTGCTTGCAAGCGGAAACGGCGTTATTATTCTCGACGGCGTATATTCGTGGAGTGAAGATAAATACCTACGCGGCGCGTTCGGCAACGACTATATATCAATCGCTGTTGTTGGTTCAAAAAACCTACGTTATGAACGTGTCGTAAATCGCAAAGATTCCCATCGTCAATACACACTTGAGCAGGCTTCTGAGCGCGATGTTCAGGAAATAGAGGGTATCGAAAAGGGCGGCCCAATAGCCTACGCAGACTATTTCATACTGAACGATTCTTCACTGGACGATTTCAAACAGACGGCCGATACCATTTGCAAACAGTTAAATTTACTGTAAGTATTCGTACAGTTTTTTCGCGTCTTTGTGCTTGCGGAGTTTTGCAAGTGCTTTGGCTTCAATCTGACGAATGCGCTCGCGAGTGACGGAGAATTCCTGCCCTACTTCCTCAAGCGTGTGATTCTTACCATCGTCGAGTCCAAAGCGCATCTTGATAATTTTCTGTTCGCGTTCGGTGAGGGCACTGAGAACGCCAGCGACCTGTTCTTTGAGAAGCTGGCCAGCCGCAGACTCTTCTGGACTTGTTGCATCCTCGTCTTCTATAAAGTCACCAAGGACTGATTCGCTGTCATCATCGCCATCGCGGCCAACGCCTGCGTCAAGCGAGTGGATGTCTTGCTTAATCTTTATGACGTACTCAACTTTTTCCGGTTCCATGTCGAGCTCTTTTGCAAGCTCCTCTATGGTTGGCTCACGGTTCAGTTCCTGCGTCATGCGGCGCTGCGTGCGAAGCAACTTGTTGATAGTTTCAACCATGTGCACTGGTATGCGGATAGTCCTGGCTTGGTCGGCTATGGCGCGGGTTATGGCCTGACGAATCCACCAGGTTGCATACGTCGAGAACTTAAATCCTTTGTCTGGGTCAAACTTTTCAACGGCACGGAGCAGACCTGTGTTCCCTTCCTGTATGAGGTCGAGAAAATCAAGGCCGCGGCCGCTGTAGCGCTTCGCGATAGACACGACGAGACGCATGTTCGCTTCTGCCATCTTGTCTTTTGCCTTCTTGTCGCCCGCGACAACTTTTTGCGCAAGTTCAAGCTCTTCGTCTGCCGAAAGCAATGGAATTTTACCAATTTCACGAAGATACAGACGAACCGAGTCATCACTGACTTCGTCGAAATAATCGGCATCCCCCTGCCATATTTCCGTCTCTTCCTCTAGATCCTCTTCGTCCGGATCGGCGAAAAACGGACTGTCGTCGTTTGCAAATGCATCATTAAAATCATTGCCTACAACATAGTCATCTTGCAGACTTTGGTCGTCATCTTTTTTATGAGCCACTATTCTTTTGCTCCTCCTTAATGAGTGCATTCAGCGCGGTTCTGAGCCGCTCGCTTTCAGCCTCATCGTGAGCGCCTTCCGCTGTGCGGAGTGCGTCAGTTAATCGTTGTTTTTGCTTTGTTCTGTGTTGGCGTTTCAATTGTCGTACGAGGCTCACCGCTTCAACAAGTCGGTCTTGGCCGTCCAGAGCGCTATACCGCGCCTCTGCTTTTAACAAGACTATTTTGACATAGGTCTCGATATCATGCAACTCTTCAGGGATAGCTTCTTCCAGTTCTGATGGTCTGTGCCCAAGAAGATACGTGTAGAGTGCCTGGCGCTCCACCCCGTCAAAGAACTCCGCCCCCATATCTTTTGCGACGTCGACGGCGCCGTCTTCTATAGTCATAAGGGCCAGTAAATAATCCTGCTGAACGTTGTCCTTTAGAATTTCAACTTCAGCCTTCACGGGTTTAAGCCGTTTTTCTTCAGGCGTTAGGTCATCTTGGCCAAACCGCTCCTTTATAGCCGACATGGACGCACCGGTTTTCCTAGAGACAATCTCAAAGTAGTGCTCACGCTCAACTGGGTCGTCTATCATTTTGAGTAATTTCAGCGCTTCGGTCGTCACCTGACGCTTCCCCGCTGCAGACGACATGTCACCACGCGCCGCGTACTGGTCTATGACCCACTCTATAGCCGGGATAGTCTTCTCGACAGCTTCAACCCACAGTGATGCATCACGCTGCACCAGCTCATCTGCGTCTATGTAACCGCCTGGCAATGACCCAATACTCAGGTCAATC